>NZ_JBFSVE010000029.1:0-65156 GCF_041467715.1 Vibrio sp. 10N.247.311.14 | reverse complement strand
CTCGTATCTCGTATCTCGTATCTCGTATCTCGTATCTCGTATCTCGTATCTCGTAGAAGCATAAAAAAGCCCCAACACGAATGTCGAGGCTAAAGTATCTTTATTTATGTTCTAGCTGAGTATCCGCTGCGTGCTACTCTTCGTTGTTTTCAGCAAACTTAGATGGTGACATGCCAAAGTGGTGCTTAAACCTTTGACTGAAATAGGAAGGGTCATTGAACCCCGAATCAAACGCCACATCAGAGATCTTCTCTCCAGCGAGTAAGCGCTCACACGCATGCTCTAGACGTACTTCATTCAAGTGCTCTTTGAAGGTCTTGTTGTAAGCCGATTTAAAGCGTCTCTGTAAGCTTCTCTCAGACATAAACAAATACTTAGCGGCAGTTGCAGTACTGAACTCGGCATCAGCGTAGTTTTCACTCACAAGCTGCGACACTCTGTTCTTCCACTCTTGTTCCGCTGTCAGTTTTTGTTGCTCTGGTGTTGAGGCGGCAAGCTTAATGGTTTCAATCTGTTCAATTGTGCTGGCTTCAAGATTGTCGAGTACTTGATACTCAATTGGCCACGAAAGCTGAACCTTATTTTGAGACTCCGAAACAAAGGCATTAAGCTCACCACCGCTCTGATTCATCAATAGCGGCAGCTTTTCGATGTTAAGGTCGGTCGACTTTCCGGTATTGTCACCCATGCTTGATGCCAGTTTAGGGAAAGGCATCCCATGATCTCGAATGGTCACAACAAGATGCTCCTTAACCTCTTCAACCAGAACCACCATACTCTGCGACTTAAAGTTTCTCTTGATGATGCTCGCAACCAAGCTATTGAAGATAATATCGAGATTAAAATACAGCAACGAGACATATCGTTGTTTTGTTTCGACTTTAATATCCAGTTCAATACCGGCTTTGGTTAAGTCATCCTGCCAAGCTTTGAGTACCACCTCTAAGATTAAAATTATATCGTAACAAACTTGCCCTTCTCCTTGAGGCGTATTACTCAATTGAGCTAAGCCATTTTTCAAGGTTAGAATCGGCGACTTCCCGAGCTCGTCATTCCAATTCGGGAGCATCGCAGCAATATGATTCACTTCAGAAGAGAGTTCATTGGCAGTGTGAGACACAAGCGCATTCTTCACGGATAGCTGCTTTTTAAGCTGTTGATTAGTGGCGAGTAATATCCGGCTTTGGTGCCTCAATTGGTCTGTCTTCAGTGCAACTTGCGCTTTTAAGTGCCGGTTGGCAAAAGTGACATAACGCGAACGCCAAAAGACTAAGATAGTCACAACGCCAATCAGTAATATCAGAGAGCTTGCTGCAGCCCAATTGGTCAGATACCAAGGCTCCGCAATCGAGAAGCTTTGATTGGTTGACACAAAGCGATAATGGGAGTCTTTAACCGGCTTCACTTCAAGTGTGTAATCCCCTGGAAGAAGATGATCGAGCGTTAACAAGCCCCCTTCAAACTCACTCCAAGGTTCATCGTCGCTCAGTCGGTATTCCATCGCAGGTGCGAACGTTGCTGGTAAGATACCTAGCTTAAACCCCATCGATGAACCATAAGGAATCTCATCCAGCTCTGCCGTTTTCCCGCCAAGTGATACCGTTTGTTGGTCGACACTTATCTTACTCAACAAGGCACGGCTATGAGGTGTAGTTGATACCAGTAACTCGTTAGATAACGCGCTGACTACACCATACTTTGAGCCGAAAACAAGCCTCGAAGGTTGGCTATCTTGACTGTAAAAAAGAGCACACGCTCCTGCCACCAGTTCATTGGTGATCAAACCAAATGGCGAACCTATGTGTTTATGCAGTTGCCCATCCAATCCGTAATAACTGATGCCTTTCGAAGAGCCTAACCAAACACCATTGTCATCGCTTATCAGGCAGTTGGGGCTAATATTGTCTTCAACAAGAGTGATTTCTTGAATAATAGAGCTGTCATCCGGGATTCGATACACGCCATAACTGCTCGCAAACCACTGCGCTCCATCCTTCGCTTTTTCAATATCGACGACTTTGCCAAACCGTTCGCTGGAACGACTAAAGCTAATTCGTTTATCAATGAACGAGTAGAAGCCATGATCCGTTCCTATATAGATGCGACCTAGCAAGCCTACATTGAGAGCGGTGATCTTCGCAGGCAAGAACTTGTCGACTAACCAGTCAGTGCCATAACTCGTCAGTTTCATGGTTTCGATAGATAGCGAATAGAGGTTTTGCCCAGAGGTCATCCAAAGAACGTTATCGGCTTGAAGCGCAAGGTTTTCAACACGCACTCCCTCAATTGGCCTTGGTAAATCAAGGGCTTCGGGTTGTAGTGTTTCCGTATTTAGACTGATGATACCTTGTTCGGTCGCCAACCAAATGGAAGAGCCAAAGATCTCAAAATCATTAACAGGGTTAGAGTAAACACGAATTGGGTTCTCTTCACTTTCAGAATCAACCAAGTAGAGCCCCATTGAAGACGCGACCCAAGATAACTGGTCACTGACAGGCAGTACTTTATTGATCACCACACTACTCGAATGCATGCCCATTCCAGTTAGGGGTGTTCTCGAGAAGGTTTTGCTGAACAGTGAGAAGTATCGGATACCGTTGTTTGTCGCAACCCACATACCACCAGCATGATCGTTTATCAACGAATATATTTTCTCACCCGGTAACGAGAAGTCTTGACTAGCGGCTTGTTCGAATCGAGTAATTTGTCCCGTAATAAAGTTGTAGCTAATAAGGCCGTGCTCTGTACCAATCCAATACTGGTCCGAAGTTTCGGCCAACGAGAGAACATGCGACCCTTTAACGATGGTCTCTTTGTCTGGGTTCGCGAGATCAACAATCACAGCACCATTTAAAGTACCGATCACTAACTCACGTCGAGCATTCGAAAAATAAACCGTCTCAATATGGTTTTTGTCTGATGCGGTGACATGGGTAAACTCTTGATTCTCTGAAAGGTAAACGCCAGAACTGGTCGCTAGCACCCACTTTGATAGTACCCACTCAGCGTCGTTAATCGCAATGTCACTGCTGTTATTGTATCGGTACAGTTTAAGTAGAGAGTAGGTGTTGAATTCTAAAGATTGAGTGTTGTAAGTATAAAAATTACTGCCATCAGTAACCCAAATATAATCGCCTGATGCACCGATATTCGCTATTTCAGCGCCGGGACTTAGGCTAAACGCCAATTCGTTGCCAATTCCAGGGTTATGTCGATAGACCTCATTGTCGAAAAATGTCCAAAACTCATCGTTCAGAAAGGCGACTCTTTCCGAAGAAAATTGCAGTAAGCTTCCCTTGCGAGGGAATAGAGTTCGACCATCGTAAAAGAGTACTTTTCCATGCACATCATGAACCCAGAGCCCACCTCCGGCACCTAAATACAAGTTTTTAGCCGCAAGGAAATTCCCTTGCGCTTGAACGGGCAAAGGATAGAAAACGGAGGGCGAGGTATTTACCGCTAGAACGCTAAATGAAATGCTCATTAACATGAACATTTTGAAGATAATTCGATACAACTCTTAATCCTGAACAGCAACAACACATGAAATTTTGGGTACCACAACGTCTTATCGTTGCTAAACCAAAAACTGAGTTTTTTTGTGCTTATTATTATCTTTCCATTTTAGCGGAAATTAGAAAAGGAGAAAGGAGGTTTGTTATTTGTTAGGAGGTTTTATCTTAGCGGTCACGAAAATGCCGCAAAAAGCGGCATGATTCATAAATTAACGAGAGCAAAGTAGAGTAAAGAATACTCGTTTATGACTTACTTCTCGTCTAAACAACTTGTATAGCTATCTGTAAGTTGCTGAAGAAAATCGAAATAGCTTCCACTCTTCACTTCAACTGTTGAACCGATAGGGTCAAGCTGACCTTGTTTTGCGTTACTTCCGCGCGTCACTGATTCAATCACAGCAGGAGTGAATTGAGGCTCAGAAAACACACATTGAACGTTTTCACGTACTATCGTTTTCTTAATAGCGATCAGGCTTTTTGCACCCGGCTTACGCTCTGGGCTCACCGTAAAGTGACCTAAGTTATTTAGCTCAAACTCTTGCTCAAAGTAACCATACGCGTCATGAAAAACGTAGTAACCTTTGTCTTTCACGGGTGCAAGTTGCTCTCGAATAGACTGTTGCTTCTCTTTCAATGCAATCAGGAATGAATCGAGATTCTCTTGGTACGCCATTGCGTTGTCTGGATCAGATTCAATCAACTTAGCTGAGATGTATTTTGCAGCTACTTCAACTTGCTCGATACCTAACCAAAAATGCGGGTCATGGCTACCGTGGTGGTGCCCTTCATGTGCATCGTGGTCATGCTCTTCGTGTCCGAACTCTCGCAAGTTGATTCCGGGAATATCACTGATCTTGATAACATTTTCTTTTGAACCAATCACCTTAGTCAGAAAGGCTTCTAGGTCAGGGCCGAACCAGATGACCATATCGGCACTATGAACTTTTTTGACATCCGATGGCTTAAGCGCATAATCATGCGGCGAAGCATTGCTGTTCATCAACACATCCGGCTCACTAACGCCTTGCGTTAATTCTGTCACAATCATTTGAATTGGTTTAAAGCTTGTTAGAATAGTATTGGCACTTGCGACACTTGGCGCTAAAAGCAAAGTAGCAAGTATAAAAGATGAACGTGACATAATCCCTCGATAATAGAAAAGTAGCTTAGGCTTGAGGTAAATGTTACATTATAACATTAGCGAATTGCAAATGAGTTCTATTCATGGATAACTTAATCCAACTAGATTCTGTGAGCGTCGAATTTGACGGTCGAAAAGTTCTAGACAACATCTCTCTAAATTTAGAGCGCGGCAGAATCACCACCCTGATTGGGCCAAACGGTGCAGGAAAGTCGACATTAGTAAAAGTGGTACTGGGTTTACAGACCAAATTTTCAGGCACAATAACAAAAGCTAAAAAACTGAAAATTGGCTATGTACCACAAAAATTAAAGCTCAATGATTCCCTACCGCTCAACGTAGAGCGTTTTCTAAAACTCACTGGCAATTTCAGTCAGCAAGAGATCCTTGAAGCATTGAAGCTCGTTGGTGCTGAACATCTGCAGAAGAGTAACATGCACCAGCTATCTGGCGGAGAAAACCAACGTGTGCTCATTGCTCGTTCATTGCTAAGAAGACCAGATCTACTGGTTCTCGATGAACCGGCTCAAGGCGTCGACGTTCAAGGGCAAATAGACCTGTATGACTTGATTGACACCATTCGCCACCGCTTTGGTTGTGCCGTATTTATGGTTTCACACGATCTGCATTTAGTGATGGCAAAAACAGACGATGTTATCTGTTTACACCACCACATCTGTTGCTCAGGCGCACCTGCAGACATCAAACACCATCCTTCGTATATTGCGCTCTTTGGCACCGCGACCCAAGAGACGCTAGCGTTTTATCATCACCAACACGAACATCACCATCATGATCTCGCAGGCCAGCCTGTCGAAGGCGACGTGCATGAATGTTCAAACCATAAACACGGACACCACTAATGCTTGAGTTTCTTCTTCCCTCTATTTTGGCGGGTTTGGGTATTGCACTAATTGCAGGCCCACTAGGTTCATTCGTGGTGTGGCGTAAGATGGCTTACTTTGGTGACACGCTTGCTCACGCTTCTTTGATGGGCTTAGCACTTGGCTTTCTGTTCAACATTAACTTGTATTTCGCGCTGCTGATTTGTTGTTTGATGCTGGCCGTGTTGCTAGTGACTTTACAAAAACAAAAGCTGGTCGCGACCGATACCCTACTCGGTATTTTGGCGCACAGTGCGCTATCACTTGGTTTGGTTGCTGTCAGTTTCTTAGATAACGTTCGTGTTGACCTAATGAGCTACCTATTTGGTGACTTGCTGGCAGTATCTCCAACGGATTTAGTGTTCATCTATGCGGGTGCTGCTGTGATTGGATTAGTACTTGCTATCTTTTGGCGACCACTACTATCAACGACGGTTAACGAAGATCTCGCGGCGGTTGATGGCATCAACATTGATTTAATGCGTCTGATTCTGATGCTATTGGTCGGTATCGTGATTGCTGTCGGTATGAAGTTTGTTGGTGCGTTAATCATGACATCGCTACTGATTATTCCTGCAGCAACGGCAAGGAAGTTCTCGAGCACACCTGAGCAGATGGCCTTCCTTGCATCAATTATTGGCTCTATCGCTGTATTCGGTGGATTAAGCTTGTCTTGGTTCTATGATACGCCTGCTGGCCCGTCTGTGGTTATCAGTGCGGCAGCAATGTTTATGCTATCTCAAATGGTTAGAAGTCGAGCTTAGCACTTAGCAGTACGATCTCGTATCTCGAAAACATAAAAAAAGGCTTGGTCAGTGACCAAGCCTTTTTAATATCGTTTCAATTAACTTCTATCTCAATCGATAAAAGCCAGCTGATTACCAACCCGTGATTTCACGTAGGCCTTTACCGATGTCAGCAAGAGACTTAACAGTCTTAACGCCTGCTGCTTCTAGTGCTGCGAATTTATCTTCAGCAGTACCTTTACCGCCAGAGATGATTGCGCCTGCGTGGCCCATACGCTTGCCCGGAGGAGCAGTAACACCAGCGATGTAAGATACAACTGGCTTAGTTACGTTTGCTTTGATGAACTCAGCCGCTTCTTCTTCCGCAGTACCACCGATTTCACCAATCATTACGATTGCTTCAGTTTCTGGGTCTTCTTGGAAAAGTTTTAGGATATCAATGAAGTTTGAACCTGGGATAGGGTCACCACCGATACCAACACATGTAGACTGACCAAAGCCTTCATCTGTTGTTTGCTTAACTGCTTCGTACGTCAGAGTACCGCTGCGAGATACGATGCCTACTTTACCCTTCTTGTGGATGTGACCAGGCATGATACCAATCTTACACTCGTCTGGAGTGATAAGACCTGGACAGTTAGGACCGATCATGCGAGCGCCAGTTTCTTCTAGCTTCACTTTAACGTCGATCATATCTGTTGTAGGGATACCTTCAGTGATCGTTACGATCAGTTCGATACCTGCATCAATCGCTTCTAGGATTGCATCTTTACAGAAAGGAGCTGGTACGTAGATAACTGTTGCTGTTGCGCCAGTTACTTCTACCGCTTCACGTACTGTGTTGAATACTGGAAGGCCTAGGTGAGTTTGACCACCTTTACCAGGTGAAACACCACCAACCATTTGCGTACCGTATGCGATAGCTTGGTCTGAGTGGAATGTACCTTGACCGCCAGTGAAACCCTGACAGATTACTTTAGTGTCTTTGTTAATTAATACAGACATTATTTAGCCTCCGCAGCAGCAACAACTTTCTGAGCAGCATCTGTTAGAGATTCAGCTGCAATGATATCAACATCAGAATTAGCAAGTACTTCGCGACCTAGGTCTGCGTTTGTACCTTCTAGACGAACAACTACAGGAACTGTTACGCCGACTTCTTTAACTGCACCGATAATACCTTCAGCGATCATGTCACAACGAACGATGCCACCGAAAATGTTTACGAGTACTGCTTTAACATTGTCATCAGAAAGGATGATCTTGAATGCTTCAGCTACACGCTCTTTAGTCGCGCCGCCGCCTACATCAAGGAAGTTTGCTGGCTTGCCGCCGTGTAGGTTTACGATATCCATCGTACCCATCGCAAGGCCTGCACCGTTAACCATACAGCCAACGTTGCCATCTAGTGCTACGTAGTTCAGTTCCCACTGTGCTGCGTGTGCTTCGCGCTCATCTTCTTGAGATGGATCGTGCATTTCACGAAGTTTTGTCTGACGGTACATCGCGTTTGAGTCGATGTTGATCTTACCGTCTAGACAAAGCAGGTTGCCTTCGCCAGTAATTACAAGCGGGTTGATTTCTAGTAGAGCTAGGTCGTACTGAGAGAACATTTTGCCAAGACCCATGAAGATCTTAACGAACTGTTTGATTTGATCGCCAACTAGACCAAGTTTGAACGCAAGTTCACGGCCTTGGTAAGCTTGAGGGCCTACTAGAGGATCGATCGCTGATTGGTGAATCAACTCTGGAGTTTCTTCAGCGATTTTCTCAATGTCCACACCGCCTTCAGTTGACGCCATGAATACAATTTTACGCGTTGCGCGGTCAACAACAGCACCTAGGTAAAGTTCGTTAGCAATGTTTGATGCTTCTTCAACTAGGATCTTTGTTACAGGCTGACCATTAGCGTCTGTTTGGTAAGTCACTAGGTTTTTACCTAGCCACTTTTGTGCAAACTCTTTAACGCCTTCTTTGGTGTCATGTAGCTCTACGCCGCCCGCTTTACCGCGGCCACCAGCATGTACTTGACACTTAACGACTTTCTTGGCTGTACTGATACGACCTGCAGCTTCGAAAGCTTCTTGTGCAGTATCACATGCGAAACCTTCTGGTACAGGCAAACCGAATTCTGCAAACAGCTGTTTGGCTTGGTATTCATGCAAATTCATTTTGATATTCCGTTTATTTTCCCTTAAGGGATTATTATTTCCATAACGACACAGTTTCCTGTGTTACGTCTGTAGGGTCTTCTCAAAACAACTGCTGTCCATTTTCTAATGGCTTTACAGTTCAATTGAAGGCCAGACGTTGAGCAGCCTAGCCTTTGAAACTTTTTACGTCTAGCTAACGGGGTTAACTAGACGTTTTAGCGATACTAAACGTCTAATAGCAGACGTGCAGGATCTTCTAGAAGCTCTTTGATGGTCACTAGGAAGCCAACTGATTCACGGCCATCGATTAGACGGTGATCGTAAGAAAGCGCTAGGTACATCATTGGTAGAATCTCTACCTTGCCATCAACAGCCATTGGACGGTCTTGGATTTTGTGCATACCCAAAATTGCCGCTTGAGGTGGGTTGATGATTGGCGTAGACATTAGAGAACCAAATACACCACCGTTTGTGATAGTGAAGTTACCACCCATCAGTTCATCAACCGTTAGCTTGCCGTCACGGCCTTTGATTGCTAGCTCTTTGATGCCTTTTTCGATATCAGCGAAACCTAGTGTGTCACAGTCTTTAAGTACTGGAGTCACTAGACCACGTGGCGTAGATACCGCCATGCTGATGTCGAAGTAGTTGTGGTAAACGATATCTGTACCATCAATAGAAGCGTTCACTTCTGGGAAACGTTTTAGCGCTTCTGTTACTGCTTTCACGTAGAAAGACATGAAGCCAAGACGCGTGTCGTGACGCTTCTCGAATTGGTCTTTGTACTGCTTACGAAGGTCCATGATTGGCTTCATGTTCACTTCGTTGAAAGTAGTCAGCATTGCTGTGCTGTTTTTCGCTTCTAGAAGACGGTTTGCAACTGTCTTACGCAGGCGAGTCATAGGCACGCGTTTTTGGCTGCGAGCCGCTGCTGGCGCTTCAACTGCTGGTGCAGATGCTGCTGCCGGAGCCGCTTTCGCTGCTGCTAGGTGTGCGTCGATGTCTTCACGAGTAATACGACCACCAACACCAGTGCCTTTAACGTCAGCTGGTTGTAGGTTGTGCTCAGCAAGCAGGCGACGAACAGCTGGGCTTAGTGCGTCGTTGTTCTCTTCTGTTAGCGCAGCTTTATGGCGCTTATCAGGAGATGCTTCTGTATCTTCAGTGGTGTCTTTCGTTGGTTCACCAGCGACAGCACCCGGCTTGATTTTAGCCAAAAGCTGCTTAGAAAGTACCGTAGCACCCTCTTCTTCGATGATAGCTTCCAGAACACCCGCTTCAGGAGCCGGTACTTCTAGAACTACTTTATCTGTTTCGATATCTACAATGACTTCATCACGTGCAACCGCTTCGCCCGGTTTTTTGTGCCAAGTAGCAACTGTTGCATCAGCCACAGATTCAGGTAAATCTGGAACCAGAATTTCAATTGTCATGTGCGTATTTTCCTTTTACTTCTAGTTCTTAAGTAGGGTCAAAGCGTCGTCAACTAACGCTTTTTGTTGTTTCAAGTGTACTGACATATAGCCAACAGCTGGTGATGCTGATGCAGGACGACCTGCGTATTGAATATCAGCACCTACTGGGATAGCAGCTCGGAAATTATGTTGGCTACTGTACCAAGCACCTTGGTTTTGTGGCTCTTCTTGACACCAAACGTAATCGACTACATTTGTGTACTGTGCGATGGCAGCTCTCACGTCCTCATAAGGGAACGGGTAAAGTTGCTCAATACGTACAATAGCGACATCGTCTTGCTCGTTCTTACGTCTTTGGTCAAGCAGGTCAAAGTAAACCTTACCTGAACAGAACACGACGCGTTTTACGTTCTCAGGAGCCAGATCATCAATTTCTGCGATAGCTGGTTGGAACGTGCCTTCTGCCAAATCTTCAAGAGAAGAAGTACACAGAGGGTGACGAAGCAATGACTTAGGTGACATTACAATCAGTGGACGACGCATTGGTCGAACAACCTGACGGCGAATCATGTGGTAAACCTGAGCTGGTGTTGAAGGAACAACAACCTGCATGTTTTGTTCAGCACATAACTGAAGGTAACGCTCAAGACGTGCAGAAGAGTGCTCCGGGCCTTGGCCTTCATAACCGTGAGGAAGCAGCATAGTTAGACCACATAGACGTGCCCACTTTTGCTCACCTGATGAAATGAATTGGTCGATAACAACTTGTGCACCGTTTGCGAAGTCACCAAATTGAGCTTCCCAAAGGGTTAGACCGCTTGGCTCTGCTGTCGCGTAACCATACTCAAATGCGAGTACCGCTTCTTCAGATAACACAGAGTCAAACACTTGGAATGGCCCTTGTTTATCATGAATGTTCGCAAGAGGAACATACGTGCTTGCATCTGATTGATTGTGCAGTACTGAGTGACGGTGGAAGAACGTACCACGACCTGAATCTTGGCCTGAGATACGAATACGCTTACCGTCGTCAACAAGTGTTGCGTATGCCAGAGTTTCAGCCATACCCCAATCGACTTGTTTCTCACCATTCACCATGGCAGTACGATCGTTGTACAGTTTATTTACTCGGCTTTGCAACTTGTGGCTGTCCGGGTATTGACAAAGTTTGGTACCAAGCTCTTTCAGGCGCTCGATATCAATCTTGTTATCCCACTCGATGTTCCAGTCGTGACCTAGGTAAGGAGACCAGTCTACTGAGTGAAGTGCCATTGGACGCCACTCTTTAACCACAACTTCACCGTGATCAAGTGCATCACGATATTCGTTAACTAGCTGAGTTGCTGTATCAATACCAAACTCACCGCGCTCCATTAGCACGTCAGCGTAAAGCTTACGTGGTGTTGGGTGCTTCTTGATTTTTTGGTACATCAAAGGCTGTGTTGCATTCGGCTCATCGGCTTCATTGTGACCGTGGCGACGGTAACAAACCAAATCAATAACAACATCACGCTTAAACGTATTACGGTAATCCAATGCAAGACGCGCAACAAACGCAACCGCTTCTGGATCATCAGAGTTAACGTGGAAAATCGGAGCCTGAACCATCTTCGCGATATCGGTACAGTACATCGTAGAGCGTGTATCGCGAGGGTTAGACGTTGTAAAACCAACTTGGTTGTTTACAACGATACGAACCGTACCACCTACACAGAAACCACGAGCTTGAGACATGTTAAACGTCTCTTGTACTACACCCTGACCAGCGATAGCTGAGTCACCGTGGATAGTAATTGGAAGTACACGGCTACCATCATTATCACCAAGGCGATCTTGACGTGCACGTACTGAACCGATAACTACCGGGTTTACGATTTCTAAGTGAGATGGGTTAAATGCTAGTGCTAAGTGAACGTTGCCGCCTGGCGTTGCGAAGTCCGCAGAGAAGCCTTGGTGGTATTTCACATCACCAGTACCCCACGTGTCATCGTGCTTGCCCGCAAACTCGTCAAACAGGTCTTGTGGCTTTTTACCAAGCACGTTGACCAACATGTTTAGACGACCACGGTGAGCCATACCAACAACAACTTCACGCATGCCTTGTCCGCCAGCATGACGAATAATTTCTTTCGTCATTGGGATAAGAGCATCACCACCTTCCAACGAGAAGCGTTTTGCGCCTGGGAATTTCGCACCAAGATAGCGCTCAAGACCTTCAGCAGCAGTTAGCTCTTCTAGGAAAGCTTGCTTTTCTTCTTTGTTGAAAGAGGGTTGACCAGATACAGACTCTAAACGTTGTTGGATCCAACGCTTTTGCTCTGTATTTGTCATGTGCATGTATTCAGCACCAATAGAGCCACAATACGTTTGCTTTAGAGATTTGTAGAGATCTTTAAGCACCATCGTCTCTTGGCCAATGGCGTAAGAGCCGACGTTGAACGTCTCATTGAGGTCATCTTCGGTAAGAGTGTGGAAAGAAGGGTCCAGTTCATCAACTGTCGCTCTTTTCCATAAACCTAGGGGGTCTAGATTTGCTGCTTGATGCCCTCGGAATCGATAGGCATTAATAAGTTGCAGAACCTTTACTTGTTTCGCATCGACATCTGGATCACTAACTTGGACACTGTAATGCTTTGTTTCTTGAGCGAGTCGACGGAAGTATTCACGAACACGAGAGTGTGGTTGTTCCACTGTCTCTGAAGCTTGCACAGGCAGTTCTTCAAAAACACTTCTCCATTCGTCACTTACCGAATCTGGGTCACTTAGATACAGTTCATAGAGTTCTTCTACGTACGTTGCATTGGCGCCAGCCAAGTGTGAAGACTCGAGCCATGCCTTCATCACGCCGTTGTGCATATTTTCCCTTAACCAGTAGTTTTCACGTTTGCTGCGGTCTATGCCGAGCTATTAAAAGGCCGCCCCAAAACTTCTAGGGCGGCAATTTTTATATAACTTAAACCGAACGATTCACTAGCATGGTCTTGATGTGACCAATAGCTTTCGTCGGATTTAATCCCTTAGGACAAACACTTACACAATTCATGATGCCATGGCAACGAAAAACGCTAAATGCATCATCAAGATCGGACAAACGTTCGTCTGTCGCTGTATCTCGGCTATCAATTAGCCAACGGTACGCTGCAAGCAGGCCTGCTGGTCCGATGAATTTGTCAGGGTTCCACCAGAATGATGGGCATGACGTTGTACAACATGCACACATGATACATTCGTACAATCCATCTAAATGAGCACGCTCATCAGGGCTTTGTAAGTTTTCACGAGCCGGTGGCACATTGCCATCAGACACTAAGAATGGCTTCACTTTTTCGTAGTTATCGTAGAACTGAGTCATGTCTACAATCAGGTCACGAACAACGGGTAAGCCAGGCAGTGGGCGAATCACAATCTTGTCTTGGCCCGAAAGCGCAGACAATGGCGTGATACACGCTAGGCCATTTTTACCGTTCATGTTCAAACCATCCGAGCCACATACACCTTCACGGCATGAGCGACGGAATGAGATTGTTGGATCTTGCTCTTTCAACAGAATAAGCGCATCCAAAAGCATCATGTCTGAACCTTCATCCACTTCTAGAGTGTATTCCTTCATATAAGGTTTCTGGTCGACATCTGGATTGTAACGATATAAAGAGAAATTCAGTTTCATGGTCATATCTCCTTAGTACGTACGTGCTTTTGGTGGGAACGCTTCACGATGGATAGGTTCCATGTTTACACCACGCTTAGTCATGCTCTCTGACTCTGGGTTGTAAAGTGAGTGGCATAGCCATTGCTCATCATCACGGTCAGGGAAATCGAATCGAGCGTGTGCGCCACGGCTCTCTGTACGGAAATTTGCAGCAACAGCCGTTGCGAATGCCGTTTCCATCAAGTTTTCAAGCTCTAGACACTCGATACGTTGAGTGTTGAACTCTGTAGACTTATCAGATAGGTGTGCATTTTTCAGACGCTCGCGAATCGCTTTTAGCTCTTCTAGGCCTTCAGCCATTGCTTTGCCTTCACGGAATACTGAGAAGTTGTTCTGCATACATTGCTGAAGATCTTTACGGATTTGCGCTGGATCTTCGCCGTCTGTGCTGTTTTCCCAACGGTTGTAACGCTCTAGTGAACGCTCAATGTCAGCTTCAGTTGCAGGTTTCGCTTCGCCTTGCTTCTTCAGTGTCTCACCTAGGTGTAGACCTGTCGCACGACCAAATACCACCAAATCAAGCAGTGAGTTACCACCTAGACGGTTGGCACCATGTACTGATACTGATGCGATTTCACCACAAGCAAAGAGACCTTGGATTTCAACATCGCTGCCGTCTTCGGTTTGCTTAATAGCTTGACCAGAAACTTGTGTTGGAACACCACCCATCATGTAGTGACATGTCGGGATTACTGGGATTGGCTCTTTCACTGGATCAACGTGAGCAAAGGTACGAGAAAGTTCACATACACCAGGAAGACGAGATTCAAGCGTCTCTTTACCTAAGTGATCAAGCTTAAGCTTAATATGTGGACCCCAAGGGCCATCGCAACCGCGACCTTCACGAATTTCAACCATCATTGAACGAGCAACAACATCACGACCCGCTAAGTCTTTAGCGTTTGGTGCGTAACGTTCCATGAAGCGTTCGCCGTCTTTATTGAGAAGGTAACCACCTTCACCACGACAACCTTCCGTTACCAATACACCTGCACCAGCGATACCCGTCGGGTGGAACTGCCACATTTCGATGTCTTGCATAGGAACGCCAGCACGAATCGCCATACCAACACCGTCACCAGTGTTAATGTGTGCATTGGTTGTTGATGCGTAGATACGACCAGCACCACCAGTCGCAAGGATTGTTGCCTTCGCTTTGAAGTAGCAAACCTCGCCCGTTTCCATACAAAGCGCGGTAGTACCTAAAATTGCACCATCTTCGTTTTTAACAAGATCCAGTGCATACCACTCAGAGAAAACCGTCGTTTTGTGTTTAATGTTTTGTTGGTAAAGCGTATGAAGCAGTGCGTGACCAGTACGGTCGGCTGCAGCTGCGGTACGAGCCGCTTGCTCACCACCAAAGTTTTTAGATTGACCACCGAAAGGACGCTGGTAAATAGTACCGTTCTCAAAACGAGAGAAAGGCAGGCCCATTTTTTCGAGTTCGATTACCGACTCAGGACCGTTTTTACACATGTATTCGATAGCGTCTTGGTCACCGATGTAATCAGAACCTTTTACTGTGTCATACATATGTTGTTCCCAATGGTCTTCATGCGCGTTACCAAGAGCAACAGTGATGCCGCCTTGCGCTGAAACCGTATGAGAACGAGTAGGGAAAACTTTAGAAAGCAATGCACAAGAAAGGCCTTGCTCAGAAATTTGCAGTGCGGCACGCATACCTGCACCACCAGCGCCGATCACTACGGCATCAAACTCACGAACAGGAATAGTCACTTACGCACCCCACAAAATAAACAGACCAGAGAAGAAATATCCAAGAAGAACTGCAACAACACCGACTTGAAGACCAACACGCAGTTTTGCGCATTTGATGTAGTCAGTTAGTACTTGCCATAGGCCGATCCACGCGTGAACCAAAACAGAAGTAAGCGCTAACATGGTGAAGACTTTAGTGAAGGTTCCACCAAAGAATTGCGTCCAAGATGCGTAAGAGATATCACCAGAGAAAGCACAAAAGCTAACTAGGTAGATAGTGTAAAGCGTCATAATGATGGCAGTAGCACGAATCAATAGATAATCGTGGACACCATTACGACCAAAAGTAGAAACGTTGTTTACCATACTAAGATCCCCGCTAGTAGAGACAATACCGCTGTTGCTGCGAATGCAACCTTAGCGCTCTTCGCGCCAGATTCCAGCTCTTCAAAGTGACCAAGGTCCATAAGAAGGTGACGAATACCACCAGCAATGTGGTAAGCCAAAGCGGTTAAAATGCCCCACAGAATAAACTTCACGAAGAAACCATCGACAATGTCGCTAGCTTCGGCAAAGCCTACTGGGGATGAGAGGGAAATGGATAGTAACCAAAGCAAAATTCCAATCGCGACAAAAGTTATCACCCCAGACACACGGTGTAGGATGGAAGCTATTGCTGTGATTGGAAAGTGGATGGTCTGTAAATCTAAATTAACAGGTCTTGTCTTTCTTTCTTTCACGGGCTTGCTCACTCAGCTCCATTGAGCATTATGGTCATTAAATAACCTTATGATATTGTTATGGACAAAATTTGATTGTAAACCTTCAAAATTTAACATTAACTTAACAAATAACTGAAGTTGAGCCTTAGATAATTGTAAAATAATTGTTAACTGCTCGATTAAGAAAGACACCTCACATTTCTTCTTAGCCTTGCATTTATAAGGTTTTAACCAAACTTTTCAGCGTCACTATACGACTGGCAACATTCTAATACAATTGATGTAACAAATAATGCTACACAGACCAGATTTTTAACGAATTTAATGTAAAAAACACTAACAAGTGCACACAAAGCTTCAGAAAAATTGACTTTCCCACGTAAGACCAGTAAAAAAATGGCACATAAACATCCTGGACGGATTAAATAATAAACAAAGGAGATTGTTATGGCGGATAAGAAAGCTACCCTTCACATTGAAGGTCAAGCGCCAATCGAGCTGCCGATTACAGAAGGTGTACTTGGTACTCCAGTGATCGATGTTCGTACACTAGGTTCTAATGGTTTTTTCACTTTTGACCCTGGTTTTCTTGCCACTGCATCCTGTGAGTCTCAAATCACTTTTATTGACGGTGGAAAAGGCATTCTTTTACATCGTGGTTATCCAATCGACCAACTTGCCAATAACGCTGATTACTTAGAAGTATGTTACATACTTCTTTACGGTGAAGCCCCATCTCGAGCTGAGTACGAAAAGTTCAAGACTACCGTGACACGTCACACTATGGTGCACGAGCAAATCGCTAGTTTCTTCCACGGCTTCCGTCGTGACGCTCACCCTATGGCTGTAATGTGTGGTGTTGTAGGCGCTCTAGCGGCGTTCTACCACGACTCACTTGATGTCAACAACGATACACACCGTGAAATTGCGGCATACCGCCTGATTTCAAAAATGCCAACACTGGCTGCAATGTGTTACAAATATTCAATCGGTCAGCCGTTTATCTACCCACGTAACGACCTAGGCTACGCAGAAAACTTCTTACACATGATGTTTGCAAACCCATGTGAAGAGTATGAAGTGAACCCTATCGTTGCTCGTGCAATGGATAAGATTTTCACTCTACATGCTGACCACGAACAGAACGCTTCTACGTCTACAGTGCGTCTTGCTGGTTCATCTGGTGCTAACCCGTTTGCGTGTATCGCAGCAGGTATCGCATCACTTTGGGGCCCAGCTCACGGCGGTGCAAACGAAGCTTGTCTGCGCATGCTTGAAGAGATCGGTAGCGTAGATAACATTGAAGAATACGTTGCGAAAGCAAAAGACAAAGATGACCCATTCCGTTTGATGGGCTTCGGTCACCGTGTTTACAAGAACTACGACCCACGTGCAACAGTAATGCGCGAAGCGTGTCACGAAGTGCTTAAAGAGCTAAACATCCAAGATCCATTACTAGACGTGGCGATGGAACTTGAGCGTATCGCTCTTTCTGATGAGTACTTTGTTTCTAAGAAGCTATACCCGAACGTAGATTTCTACTCAGGTATCATTCTGAAAGCAATCGGTATTCCAGTATCTATGTTTACAGTAATCTTCGCGATGTCTCGTACCATCGGTTGGATTGCTCACTGGAACGAAATGCACAGCGATCCGACGAACCGTATCGGTCGTCCTCGTCAGCTATATACTGGTGAAGAACAACGTGACTTTAAAGCACTTCACGAACGTGAATAGTTGCTATAAATCATAATGTTAAAAGGGGTTGATGTGAGAACATCAACCCCTTTTCTTTTGTACGCTCTCAACCCCGTCATCCTCAAGAATGCGAAGTGAACGAATAAAATAATATCGTCATCCCCAAGAACGAGGGACGAATGAGTTGGGGATCTCCTTAAGCGAGCAGATAAACTATACAGGTTACCTGCTCAATTCTAGAGAACGACGCATACACTCGACTCGTACCCCTTATCTCGTATCTGCTCTTAAACTGGGTTATCGATATCAATAAACTCAACATCCAAGCCATGTTCTTCCGCTAACCATTCACCTAACGCTTTTACACCGTATCGCTCAGTCGCGTGGTGGCCAGCAGCAAAATAATGAATGTCTTGCTCGCGTGCTGAGTAAGTAGTGCGCTCAGAAATTTCACCAGAAATAAAAGCATCAATGCCTTGAGAAGCCGCTAGCTCAATGTAGTCTTGACCACCACCAGTACACCAACCGACGGTCGTTATCATTTTGTCTTGATTTTCTGGAGCGATATGCAGTGGTTTGCGATTTAGCACTTGATCGATTTTTGCTGCAAATTCAGCACCGGTCATCGGTGTCTTTAATCTACCAAACATAGCAACCGATTGTGGGTGCCCTTCCAAGCCACCTTCTACTTCAATATCAAGCAGTTCAGCGAGTTTGGCGTTGTTACCAAGTTCAGGATGGATATCGAGAGGTAAGTGATAACCCAAAAGGTTAATGTCATTCTTTATCAGAGTGCGAATGCGTTTGCCCTTCATGCCACGAATTGCCTCTGACTCACCTTTCCAAAAAAAACCGTGATGAACCAACAAAGCGTCTGCGTTCAGTTCTACCGCTTTATCAATCAAGGCTTGAGAAGCTGTTACACCAGTAACGATTCGCTTCACTTCTGTCGCGCCTTCAACTTGAAGACCATTAGGACAGTAATCTTTAATCTGCTGTGGCTGCAGTTTTTCGTTAAGTAGCTTTTCTAATTGTAAGTTAATCATTTTTCTTTCCAGCTTACCTTTATAATAACGTCGTTATATCAATTTACGGGTAGAATGTCGAAAGCCCCACGATGAGTTTATGAGGAAGAGATGACAGCACTGCAACGTTTTTACCAATGGGTCATCGACTCACCGCCATTACTAGAAATCAAGCCACCGGTTTCGGATCTCAGTGCATTCTCTAGCAACCATGCCATCGACTCATCACATACTTATGAGGGTAATCCTAGATTAGGTTTCCTCTACCAATATCTATGCGAGCAAGTGATCGCTGCCTCACCGAATTACTCGATAAAGCACGACGAGATTCAGATCAATGTGGAAGGCAGAACTCTCGGTGCAATCGACTTTATTCTTAAAGAGGAGAGCAGCCAAAAGCTGGAACATTGGGAAGTGGCGATTAAGTTTTATCTGCTCCACGAACAAACATGGTTTGGACCCAACTCTCACGACCAATTGGATAAGAAACTCGACAGGATGCTCAGCCACCAACTCGAAATGTCCTCTTCTGCCGCCTTTGTTGAGCAATATCCAGAAATCGATGTCGACTCAAAACACTTACTGATGCAAGGTCGTCTATATACCAACCCTTTCTTAGAGCAAAACATACCGACAAAATGCTTGGGCTATGACATTAATTCAAGCCAAGTAAACGGCTTTTGGTGCTATCAAGATCAGGCTCATTTAATCAGTGAACCACTGTATCCACTCACCAAAGAGCAATGGGCAGCAGGGACGGATGATTTCAGCAGTCAGCCGATCACCGAGTTCGGTGATCGCTTCGTCCATGGGCAAACAAAGTCGGGGCAATTCTGGTTTGTGATGCCACAAAGTTGGCCACACGGTTAGTCGTCTGAGCTAACTCAGTTACCTTTTCCCGCTTATACGTAACTAACACAAACAAAAAGGGTTGATGCTTTCACATCAACCCTTCTTCTATTTACTTAGCAACTCTAGTAATCGAGATTCGATTATAGGCCAGCGGCTGCAAATACTTGGTTAACAATCTCTTGAGCTTCTGCTTCGATTGCTTTCAGGTGCTCTTCACCCTTAAAGCTTTCACAGTAGATCTTGTAGATGTCTTCAGTGCCTGATGGACGCGCAGCAAACCAGCCGTTCTCAGTTGTCACTTTCAAGCCACCAATCGCAGCACCGTTACCTGGAGCGTGTGTTAAGCGTGCAGTAATTGCATCACCAGCCAACGTCTCAGCAGAAACCATCTCTGGAGATAGTTTCTTCAGCACGTCTTTCTGTGCACCATTTGCTACCGCTTGAATACGGTTGTACTTAGATTCACCGTGTTTAGCGGCAAGTTCTTCGTAGTATTCTTGTGGGTTCTTACCTGTCACTGCTGTGATCTCAGCCGCAAGCAAGCAAAGAATCAGGCCGTCTTTATCTGTTGACCAAGGCGTACCGTCTTTACGTAGGAAAGAAGCACCTGCGCTCTCTTCGCCACCAAAACCAAACTGGCCGTTGTATAAGCCATCAACGAACCATTTGAAACCAACTGGCACTTCACAAAGTTCGCGACCTAAGTCAGAAACTACGCGATCGATTAATGCACTTGATACTAGTGTCTTACCAACAGCAACGTCTTTACCCCAACCTTCACGGTTACGGTATAGGTAATCAATACAAACCGCTAAGAAGTGGTTTGGATTCATCAAACCTTTAGGTGTCACGATACCGTGGCGATCGTAATCTGGGTCGTTACCAAATGCTAGAGCGTACTCGTCTTTAAGCGCCAGTAAGCCTGCCATTGCGTATGGAGAAGAACAGTCCATACGAACTACGCCATCTTTATCTAGAGACATGAATTGGAATGAAGGGTCAACCGCTTCACTTACCAGAGTAAGATCTAGATTGTACGCTTTACCAATTTGACGCCAGTAATCAATACCGCTGCCACCCAGTGGATCAACACCAATCTTGATGTTTGCTTTCTGGATCGCTTCCATATCCACGACGTTAACCAAATCAGCGACGTATGGCGCGACTAGGTCAACTTCTTTTACTAGCTCAGACTGTTTAGCCTGTGCGATAGGCGTACGCTTAACACCTTGCATTTGCTCAGCAATGATCACGTTCGCACGGTCTTCAATCGCTTGAGTCAGTTCAGCTTCAGCTGGGCCACCGTGTGTCGGGTTGTATTTAATACCGCCGTCTTGAGGTGGGTTATGTGAAGGCGTGATAACAATGCCGTCGGCTTTTTTGTCATTCACTAGGTTGTGCGTAAGAATCGCGTGCGAGATACCAGGTGTTGGAGTAAAGCCGTTGTTTTCTTGAATAATAACTTCAACACCGTTCGCTACAAGCACTTCGATAACCGTAGAGAACGCAGGCTCAGATAGAGCGTGAGTATCTTTACCTAAGAAAAGAGGGCCAGTTGTACCTTGCTCGGCACGAACTTCAGCAACCGCTTGTGCAATTGCTAGAATGTGGTTTTCGTTAAATGTTGATCTGTCTGCTGTACCGCGGTGACCTGAAGTACCGAAAAGTACTTTATGATCTGGGTTCGTAGCATCCGGTTGCTGTAAGAAATAGTTAGCAACTAAAGCCGGGATATTATGAAGATCTTCCTGCTGAGCTTTCTGCCCAGCACGAGGGTGCATAGCCATTTTTCGACATCCTTATATATAAAATTTTAAAACAAAAAAACCTCATAATATCTTCTTATCCATGGATATTATGAGGTTTAAATCAGATTTCGTTAAATTGAACCTGTTACTTTTTCTATCAATTCTGCTTGGAAATTCATGCGGCTCATAAGCTGCTCAACCATCTGTCTTTTTCGGCTTGTATTGTTATTAGTAATAACCCAAAAAGGACTTTGTGGAATAGCTTTAGGCTTAGTCGTGTTGCCGTTTGCTAGCAACGTCGCTTCGTTATCTGCAAAGTAAACGCGCTTACGGCCTTTTACTTGAGTTGCTTCTGAAAAGCTTAAAGGGTCGATTTTATGCAGTGTTGATAACACAAGCATGAAACGATCAATGGCTTTCTTTAGTGATGCAAACTCATCTGATATTAGTAGTGAGCGCATTTCTTTAACGCCATCGAACTTCTCTGGAGTAAAGCCTACCTCTTTGCTAACAACGATACCTTTTGGCTCAACGATCTCTTCGATCGGAGCCATGCCTTGGCTATCAACCTGTAACAAGCGGCGCAGAATATCTGAAGCGCTTTCGCCAATACGTTCTGTCTGACCCGCAATAAAACGGTATAGGTCCTCATCAACCTCAATTGTTTTCATTCGCTTTTCACAATCTCAATGTTTAAACTCTGGGGGATTATAGCGAGATCCGCGCGGATACTCTACGTCAAACCCACCATGAATAAGATAAAAATGTCAGTACAGCTCAACTATAAAATTGAAGGTGAGGGTCACACCATTGTTTTGATCCATGGATTATTCGGTAATCTGGACAACCTTGGCTTGCTCGCTAGGGATCTAAAAGCCGATCATCAGGTACTTAGTATCGATCTCCGCAACCACGGTCAATCCTTCCATAGTGACACTCATAACTATCAAGCGATGGCACAAGACGTGGCTCAACTGCTGCATGATCTTAAGTCAGAAGACGTCACTGTGATTGGTCACTCGATGGGTGGCAAAGTAGCGATGGCACTGACACAACATCTTGCGCTGCATAAATTGATTGTCTTGGATATGGCTCCGGTCGCGTACACTCAGAGTCGCCACGACAACGTATTCGCAGGCCTGCAAGCCGTGATAGAAGAAGAGCCGACTTCACGCTCAGATGCACTCAAGGTTCTCGCAAAACATATCGAGATCGATGGCGTTCGCCAGTTTTTAACCAAATCTTTGTTCAAAACAGAGCAAGGCATCATGGAATGGCGCTTCAATGTTGCTTCGTTATTGAGCAACTACCCACATATTATTGGTTGGGAACCGATCGAGAAAACCTCGGTCAAAACCTTGCTCATTAAAGGTGGGGATTCAGATTACCTCACCGCAGAACATCAAGCAGCCGTTCAGCAGCAATTTTCTAACGCAAAAGCGCATGTCATTGCCAACACAGGTCACTGGCTGCATGCTGAAAAACCAGCAGAAGTACTTAGAGCAATTAGAAAATTCATCGCTTAACTGCGCTTTTTCGTGCAGATAAATGAGAGCTGTGTAATTACTGCAGATTAACTTTATCTCACAACAGTGATATAGTGCGCCCAAGCAAAATTGGTATATAAGGTTCCCATGCTTTACGACTACATGAACATCATCGAATCTGTTGGTTTAGATCTCCTGTTTGCCGCGATTTTCTTTTTAATCGGTATGGCAATTAAGGACGTTCTCAAGCAGGGAAATGTTCCTCCATTTGGTCGTCGCATCGTATGGTTAGTACTTTTCCTTGGCTGTGCGGGTTTTATCGCCAAAGGGATAATCCAACTAAGCTGGGAAGGAACTGGGATCTAACGATTCTCTTCCGAACTTTATTACACCGACAACAGACAAAATGAAAGGTAATGATTCTATGGCAAGTGTAGGTCTCTTCTTTGGTAGCGATACAGGTAACACTGAAGCTGTTGCTAAGATGATTCAAAAGCAATTGAGCAAACAGCTCGTTCACGTTCAAGACATTGCAAAAAGCAGCAAAGAAGATATCGATAACTTCGATCTACTGCTGCTTGGTATCCCTACGTGGTACTACGGCGAAGCACAATGTGATTGGGATGACTTTTTCCCAGAGCTAGAAGCTATTGATTTCTCAACTAAGCTTGTTGCTATCTTTGGTTGTGGCGACCAAGAAGATTACGCAGAATACTTCTGTGATGCTATGGGTACTATCCGTGACATCGTTGAAGCGAAAGGCGGTACTATCCTCGGTCACACATCAACTGAAGGCTACGAATTCGAAGCATCGAAAGGTTTAGTTGAAGGCGATGACAGCCAATTCGTTGGTCTATGTATCGATGAAGACCGTCAACCTGAGCTAACTGATGAGCGCGTATCTAACTGGGTTAAACAAATCCACGAAGAGATGTGCCTAGCAGAGCTAGAAGACTAATTCTCTAGTGGTTGTTAATTGTTACAGTTAATAACCATTATGTAGATATGAAAAAACCTCCTTATAGGAGGTTTTTTGCTATTTAAAATCTATTAATTAGCACTCAGCCTCTAATGCTTCATCATCATCTCTAAATTGCGGCTTCTTTCTTACATAGAGGGTGCGTTGAATTTCTGAAACCACATTACCCTGCTTATCTTTCACGTGAATAATAAATTCGGGGAAACACTTTTCACCGAGTTGCGTCTGACGATAGATATCGTCAAGCTGCCCTTGCCTTATCTCAAAATCTGCATACAAGTCCGATTGCCCCGGCTTGATGAAGTTAATGCTCGCTTCTTTATCCCAAACATAATATCGTTCACCTAAAATTCCCATTAACATCAATGAGTAAACGGGATCGGTAAGAGAAAAGATACTGCCGCCATATTGAGTACGATTGGCGTTCTTATTCCACCAGCGTAGCTTAAGTACTGTCTTAACAACCCTAAAGTCAGTGCTAATGTGGGCTATTCGAATACCCGCTCCCCAAAAGGGAGGCCAAATATTAAGAGCAAATTTTACAGTGTTGGGTTTATATATTTTTGCGAGTTGCTTATTCATAACAACATTCCATGTTCATATCAGAAACACCGTCACCTTGACTGGTCGTACCTCCACTATAAGTGAGATACTTCCAATTTACAAAACAGATTGTGATGTCAGTAAGTAACCCTTTGAAGTTCGTGGTTTATTGTTATGCCTGACTAAACTATAATGGTATTAATATTGAATTCTGTTAATTGCTGCAGATCATCAACAGGAAAGTATATGTCAGACAATAATCAAGCGCTAAAAGATGCAGGTCTTAAAGTGACCCTTCCACGGCTCAAAATTTTAGAAGTATTACAACAGCCAGACTGCCAACATATTAGTGCTGAAGATTTATATAAGAAGCTGATCGACCTAGGTGAAGAAATCGGTCTTGCAACCGTTTATCGAGTACTTAACCAATTCGATGACGCTGGCATTGTAACTCGTCACCACTTCGAAGGCGGCAAGTCTGTATTTGAACTTTCTACACAGCACCACCACGACCACCTTGTATGTTTAGATTGTGGCGAAGTGATCGAATTCTCTGATGACATCATCGAAGAAAGACAGAAAGAGATTGCTCAGCGTTACAACGTGCAACTAACAAACCACAGTTTGTACTTGTACGGCAAAAGCATTAACGGAGATTGCAAAGGCAATCCAGACGCGCATAAAGCGAAGTAGTAATACAGAACGCTGGCTTAGGCCGGCGTTTTTTATATAGGGCATCATAAAGTATCCATGAAAAGAATCCCGCTAGTTAAGGCTTTTACTTTAATTGAGATGTTGGTTGTTGTGGTGATTATTGCAGTGCTTGCTATTGTTGCCCTTCCCCGTTTTCTTAACATTCAAACCGATGGCCATATCGCTCTGTTTGACGCTGCTCAATCTCAATTTCAAACTGCGATCACGTTTGCTCACAGTAAATGGCTGGTCAGCGGCGGCGGCAACGCTGAAATGAATGACATGCCAGGTTTTGGGGAAGACGGAGACGGCAATGCTCAATTGGACATAAATGACGTCGGCTACCCACTCGGCGTCGATAAAGGCAACCCTATGGGGCAGCCTTACAACATAGGTCAAGGTGACCAAGGGTGTGTGTCAATATGGAATGCCATTATGACAACCGACCTGACCGCTACTACAGACCCGAACCAGTCCAACAATTTTGATTTTATTACCCGCCGTCAAAACCATAGTTTTGTTGCCAAAGACGGTACTCCTCAAAACAAACTCGCGCTTTGCTACTTCATCTACACTGGAGTCGATTTCGACAGCGATCCTGGTAATGCAGGTTATGTTTTCTGGTACAACTCACGCACGGGTGAAGTAACCCAACAAGACCCTAATAATCCCTAAAACTCTGGCTCTAGTGCTTAAAACGCTAGTTGGTCACTAGAAACACCTTGGTAATCAAATTTAAGACACAAAAAAACCGGCTCTAAGCCGGTTTTTTATTGGGTCGTTTTTAACAAACTAAATACTCAAGCATTAAGCTTCAGTTTTACCCCATGTGTCACGTAGACCAACCGTGCGGTTGAAGACTAGTGCATCTGCTTTAGAGTCTTTCGAATCCACACAGAAGTAACCTGTACGTTCAAACTGGTACGCTTGCTCTGCCACACCTTCTGCTAAGCTAGGTTCAACAAAACCATTTAGCGTAACAAGAGATTCAGGGTTTAGCGTTGCAGCGAAGTCATCAGCAGCGGCTGGGTTTGGCACTGTGAATAGACGATCGTACAAACGAATCTCAGCAGGCAGTGCTTTATCAGCAGATACCCAGTGGATAACGCCTTTCACTTTGCGGCCATCTGCAGGATTCTTACCCAATGTTTCATTGTCGTAAGAACAGAAGATAGTCGTAATGTTGCCTTCTGCATCTTTTTCGATACGTTCAGCTTTGATCACGTAAGCACCACGCAGGCGAACTTCTTTACCTAGAACCAAACGCTTGTACTTTTTGTTTGCTTCTTCACGGAAGTCGTCACGTTCGATCCAAACTTCGCGTGTAAATGGAACTTCACGAGTACCCATTTCTGGCTTGTTCGGGTGGTTTGCAACCGTTAGCGTTTCTACTGTATCTGCTTCGTAGTTTTCGATAACGATCTTAACTGGATCCAGAACAGCCATTGCACGAGGTGCATTTTCGTTCAGATCATCACGGATGCAAGATTCAAGTGAACCGAACTCAATCATGTTCTCTTGCTTAGTTACACCAATACGCTTACAGAATTCACGAATCGAGCTTGAAGTAAAACCACGACGACGTAGGCCAGAAATAGTAGGCATGCGTGGGTCATCCCAACCTTGAACTAGGTTTTCAACCACAAGTTGGTTCAGCTTACGCTTAGACATCACTGTATATTCAAGATTCAGGCGGCTAAACTCGTACTGACGAGGTTGGCAGTCAATCGTGATGTTATCTAGAACCCAATCGTACAAACGACGGTTATCTTGGAATTCAAGCGTACAGATAGAGTGCGTAATACCTTCCAGCGCATCAGAGATACAGTGAGTAAAGTCGTACATTGGGTAAATGCACCACTTGTCAGCCGTTTGATGGTGGTGAGCAAAACGAACACGGTAGATAACAGGATCGCGCATAACCATGAACGAAGAGCTCATGTCGATCTTAGCACGTAGACACGCTTTACCTTCTTCAAAGCCACCGTCACGCATTTTTTCAAACAACGCTAGGTTCTCTTCAGGGCTGCGGTCACGGTATGGGCTCGCTTTACCAGGCTCTTTTAGCGTGCCACGGTACTCACGGATTTGATCAGGACTTAGCTCGTCAACATACGCTAAGCCTTTATTAATTAATTCCACAGCATAAGCGTAAAGCGTATCGAAGTAGTTTGATGAGTAACAAATATCACCAGACCATTCGAAGCCTAACCAGCTTACATCATTCTTAATTGACTCAACGTATTCAACGTCTTCTTTTTCAGGGTTTGTATCATCGAAACGAAGATTACATTGTCCCTGGTAGTCCTGAGCAATACCAAAGTTCAAGCAAATAGATTTAGCGTGACCAATGTGCAGGTAGCCATTTGGCTCCGGCGGGAAACGAGTATGCACGCTACTGTGTGTACCATCCGCTAAATCTTTATCAATAATTTGGCGAATGAAATTCGATGGACGAGCCTCAGCTTCACTCATCTATAGCACCTCTATGTATTTAGTATTGTCAGAGAAAGTTATCTTTCGTCCCCAAGAAAACGGTCGCTTATAGCGCCAGTCAAAGATAGAAAGATCATTGTTGCTAATCATCCACAATTCTTAGCCTTTGCACAATAAGAACCGTCCGTTAATTGCGATTATTTCTGCTATTCGATGAAGAATAGAACGAACCGTGTTCGCTGGTCTTAAACTGCAGGCACAAAAAAGCCTCCCATGTGGGAGGCTTTCAATTTGACACTTACTTAAGAGTAACTTTACGTCTTAACTAAGTACTTCCCTTACTGTGGAAGTTTTACATCAGATAGGTCTTCGCCTGCACCAATAGCTTTCATTTCGCCAGCTACGATTTCAGCTAGTGGGCCTAGGATAACCTGTAGGTTGTTTTCACCTAGTTTAACCACACCTTTAGCACCAAGTTTCTTAAGAACAACTTCATCTGCAACAGAGCGGTCTTTAAGAGTTAGACGTAGACGAGTGATACAAGCGTCGATTGAAGTTAGGTTGTCGTGACCACCTAGAGCTTTCAGGTATTGACGTGCAAGGTCGCCCTTTGGTGCTTCGCCAGCAGGAGCTGCAACAGCTTCGTCATCATCTTCACGACCTGGCGATTTCAAGTTGAAAGCGCGGATTGCGAAAGAGAAAGTGAAGAAGTATAGAGCACCGAAGCCAAGACCGATTAGTAGTAGTACGAATGGTTTAGTTGCTAGACCCCAGTTCAATACGAAGTCGATAAGACCAGCAGAGAAACCGAAACCGTGCAGAGTACCAAACATGTTAGCAACTACTAGAGACAAACCTGTAAATACAGCGTGCATTGCGTATAGAGCAGGAGCTAGGAATACGAACATGAATTCTAGCGGCTCTGTGATACCTGTTAGGAATGAACAGAATGCAACTGAGAATAGTGCGCCACCAACTTGGCTACGTTTTTCAGCAGGAGCAGCTAGGTACATTGCAAGTGCAGCACCTGGTAGACCGAACATCATTACTGGGAAGAAACCGTTCATGAATACGCCAGCGCCTTTATCGCCGCCGAAGAAACGGTGTAGGTCGCCAGATTTAACTGTTTCAGTTACTTCTTTAACAGTTGCAACAATTTCTGGGTTAACTGAGTTAGCAAATTCAAATGTGTACTCTTGACCAACAACTAAAGTTTTAGCTAGTGCTGGGTCAACACAAAGTTGAGAGAAGCCTTCTGCAGCAACTACGATCTCTTGACAAGAGCCCATACCGAACCAGAAGTACGAGTTCAGTACATGGTGTAGACCTACTGGGATAAGTGCACGGTTAAGAGTACCGTAAACAAATTGACCGATAGCGCCAGACGTTGAAACTGCGTGAGCAAGTGCATCTAGACCAGATTGAACAGCAGGCCATACAACACCAAAGATTGCGCCAGCAACTAGAGCAAATAGACCAGCCATAATAGGAACTAGACGTTTGCCAGAGAAGAATGCTAGCCACTCTGGAAGACGAGTCGCGTGGAATGCATTGTAAGAGTGACCTGCGATGATACCTGCAAAGATACCGCCGAAGAATGACATATTTACACTAGCATCGATGTTTGTTGCGGTTGCTGTCAGAACAAAGTAAGCAACTGCACCAGCAAGACCTGCTGCGCCGTTACCGTCTTTAGAAAGACCAATAGCTATACCCAAACCAAACAATAATGGTAGTTGACTGAAGATTGCGTTACCAGCAGATGCCATGAATGCGATATCGAGTAAGTCTGGTTGACCCAGACGTAGCAGCAATGCCGCAATCGGAAGCGTTGCGATTGGTAGCATTAACGCCTTACCAAGCTTCTGCGCATATCCTAGAATATTCACCAGTTGTTTCCCCCTATAGGATTTTTTAGAATTCGTTTGAGAAACTTATTTTAGTCGCTCAATTTAGTCCTATTCAGTGTATTCAATTAATTTTGCTCCGCAAATTAAAACCTTACCATTTGTGATCCTAATCACCAGTTTTTACCAAATCCAGAGGTTTTTGCTAGCGAGATCATAAAACTTATTTTATCATTCAAAAAAATGAACATTTATGGATAAAATCCAAATCTAATCATTAGGCAAAAAGATGGTAACTCCGGGCTTATAGAGCACCGTGAATAATCATTATTGATGGACCTAAATGTATAATAAAAATCAATTGTTCATATATTTTTCAACAACTTAAATCGCTTCTCATTTTGAAGCCGTTTGCCCATAAAAGATAAATCGTTACGTAAATGATGCTCGCAAACTAAGTCCGCATTTAGGTAACGAACGAATTTAAAAGATCTCACGAAATAAGGATTAGCTGACTATGTACGCGCTAAGTAACTGTAAAATTTACACTGGTAGTGATGTTCTAACCGATCATGCTGTTGTAATCGAAAACGAACTGATCAAAAAAGTCTGTCCTATCTCTGAATTGCCAGAAGGAATCGAGCTTCGCGACCTAGACGGAGCAAACCTAAGCCCAGGTTTCATTGACCTACAACTGAATGGTTGTGGCGGTGTAATGCTTAACGATGAGATCACTGCAGAAACCATGCAGATCATGCACAAAGCAAACCTGAAATCTGGCTGTACTAGCTTCCTACCAACGCTTATCACCTCTTCAGACGAAGATATGCGTGCGGTTATTACGGCAGCTCGTGAATACCATAACCAGTACCAAAACCAATCTTTAGGTCTGCACCTTGAAGGCCCTTACCTAAACGTTGCGAAAAAAGGCATCCATAGCGTCGATCACATTCGTAAATCTGACAACGAAATGATTGAGCTTATCTGTGAGAACCGTGACCTTGTTGCAAAAGTAACATTGGCTCCAGAGCTTAACGACCCTGAACACATCGAACGCCTGCACAAAGCTGGCGTTGTCGTTTCTATCGGCCACACCAACGCAACTTACGCAGAAGCGCGTCAAGGTTTCGAATCTGGTATCACGTTCGCCACTCACCTGTTCAATGCAATGACGCCGATGGTTGGTCGTGAGCCTGGCGTTGTTGGCGCGATTTACGATACTCCTGAGGTTTACGCTGGCATTATTGCCGACGGCTTCCACGTTGATTACGCAAACATCAGAATTGCGCATAAAATCAAGGGAGAAAAGTTGGTATTAGTGACGGATGCCACAGCTCCTGCAGGTGCTGACATGGAATACTTTATTTTTGTCGGTAAGAAAGTATATTACCGTGATGGTAAGTGTGTTGATGAAAACGGCACACTGGGCGGCTCAGCTCTGACTATGATTGAAGCAGTTCAGAATACAGTTGAGCACGCTGGTATCGCTTTAGACGAAGCTCTTCGCATGGCTACGCTATACCCAGCTACGGCTATCGGTGTAGAAAGCAAGCTAGGTCGAATCAAAAAAGGCATGGTTGCAAACCTAGCTGTATTTGACCGAGACTTTAACGTTAAAGCGACTGTTGTTAACGGACAATACGAGCACAATTAAGTATGAATGGCGGACAAATAGGTAACGTAGACTTAGTTAAACAACTAAACAGTGCGGCGGTATACCGACTTATAGACCAACAGGGGCCTATCAGTCGTATACAAGTGGCTGATGTAAGCCAACTCGCACCGGCAAGTGTTACAAAAATTACCCGCCAACTTTTAGAGCGCGGCCTAATTAAAGAGGTTGCGCAGCAAGCGTCTACTGGCGGTAGACGCGCTATCTCCCTAACCACAGAAGTAGAGCCTTTTCATTCTGTTGCTGTGCGTTTGGGTCGAGACTACATTCAAATAAGCCTGCATGACCTTGGTGGTCGTGAATTGGCTTTCCAACAGCAAGACCTGAATTATTCAGACCAATCAGACCTTACCCAAGGCTTGGTCAATAACCTCAAAGCTTTCATTGCTGAGCATCAACCAAAGATCGATCAACTGATTGCTATTGGTGTCACGCTTCCAGGCTTGGTTAACCCAACGACCGGTGTTGTTGAGTACATGCCGAATACCGACATCGATAACCTCGCATTAAGCGACATTATTCGCGATACATTCCATGTTGCTTGTTTTGTTGGTAACGATGTTCGTGGAATGGCGCTTGCTGAGCACTACTTCGGTGCAAGTAAAGATAGCCAAGATTCTATTTTGGTCAGTGTTCACCGTGGTACAGGTGCAGGTATTATCGTTAATGGTCAGGTTTTCCTAGGTCATAACCGTAATGTGGGTGAAATTGGTCATATCCAAATTGATCCGCTAGGCGAGCAATGCCAATGTGGTAACTTCGGCTGTCTTGAAACAGTAGCGGCAAACCCAGCTATCGTTGAACGCGTGCAGAAGCTGATTAAACAAGGCTATGAGTCTTCTTTAACAGAGCTTGAGCATATTACGATTCAAGACGTTTGTGACCACGCGATTAATGGTGATGAGCTAGCCAAGCAAAGCTTAGTTCGAGTAGGAAACCAGTTAGGTAAGGCTATCGCGATGACGATTAACTTATTTAACCCTCAAAAAGTTATCATTGCTGGTGATATTACCAAGGCACAAGAGATTGTTTTTCCTGCAATTAAGCGCAATGTAGAGAATCAGTCGTTAACGACTTTCCATAGCGGCCTGCCTATTGTAGCATCACAGATCGATAAACATCCTACGATGGGAGCTTTTGCTATGATTAAGCGCGCCATGCTTAACGGCGTGTTACTGCAGAAGCTTCTCGAAGACTAGAGAAAACAATTCTGATTTTCCGCGGGCCGTGTTTGTATAAACACGGCCCGTTTTTTTAAGCTAGGGAACTACAACAACAAGTTATGGAACTTATATTAATATCCACTGCGTTTATCGCAGGATTTATTGCTTTAAAGTGTCACCTTCCCCCATTAGTTGGTTTTTTGGTTGCAGGCTTTGGGCTTTTTGCCTTTGGCTTTGAAACCAATGACACCATCATTACTTTAGCTGACCTTGGTGTCACGCTGCTTCTATTTACTATCGGCTTAAAGCTCGATATCAAAACCCTATTCTCTAAAGAGATCTGGGCTGGCGCGACAATCCACAACCTTTTGTCCACTCTGTTTTTCGCCGTCGCCCTGTTTGGCTTTAAGTTCTTAGGTATTTCATCGCTAGCTGCCATGTCGGTAGAACAGATCGTTCTGCTCGGTTTTGCTCTTTCATTCTCTAGTACTGTATTTGCGGTTAAGACTCTGCAAGAGAAAGGCGAAATGAATGCGACCTACGGAACGTTAGCGATTGGTATCTTGGTCATGCAGGATATCTTCGCCGTAGTATTCTTAACGGCTTCTACGGGCAAAATACCTGAGTGGTATGCAATTGCTCTGTTTGCCCTACCCTTATTACGCCCACTGTTCTACAAAGTGCTCGATTGGGTTGGTCACGGTGAGATGCTGGTTCTTTCCGGCATCTTCTTCGCATTAGTCGTCGGTGCTGGTTTATTCCATTTGGTTGGTGTGAAACCAGATTTGGGGGCTCTTGTTCTAGGTATGTTACTTGCTGGTCACCCAAAAGCCTCAGAATTATCAAAGTCGCTGTTTAACCTTAAAGAACTTTTCCTTGTCTGTTTCTTCTTGAATATTGGTCTGTCAGAGCAACCAACCATTCAAGGCTTTATGCTCGCAATCTTGTTCTTGCTGATGCTGCCAGTGAAAGGTGTTCTCTACTTCTTGGTACTCAACCGCTTCAAGTTCCGTGTTCGAACGTCTCTACTTGCCTCGCTATCACTGTTTAACTATAGCGAGTTTGGCCTCATCGTTGGTGGTCTCGCCTTCAAGATGGGTTGGATGTCGGGTGATATCTTAGTTGCCGTTGCCATTGCAGTTTCACTGTCTTTTCTAATCGCTGCTCCTTTAAACCGAGCTGGTCATAAGCTTTATCAGCAGTCAGGTAAATGGCTAAAAGAGCATGCGTCAGAAAAGCTTCACCGACGTGATAAGCGAATTGACCCTGGTCGTGCCCAAGTGCTTATTCTAGGTATGGGCCGAATTGGTACCGGTGCTTATGACGAATTACGTACTCGCTATGGCAAGGTCAGCCTAGGTGTAGAAGTGCGTGAAGAAGCCGCGCACAACCACAGAAGCCAAGGCAGAAACGTGATTTCTGGCGACGCGACTGACCCAGATTTCTGGGAGCGAATTCTAGATACAGCAAACGTAAAGCTGGTGATTTTGGCAATGCCTCACCACCAAGGTAATCAAACCGCTTTAGAACAATTAAAGTCACGTAACTTTAAAGGCCAAATTGCGGCTATTGCTGAATATCCCGATCAACTCGAAACACTGAAAGAGAATGGCGTTGATGCGGCATTTAACATTTACAGCGAGGCTGGTAGTGGTTTTGCTCGCCACGTTTGCGAACAGTTAAATCCAAATATCAATAAAATCTAGTATTAGACAGTGTTCAACTAAACCTCTCAAAACTGCCAATTTTTCGCACTTTTGAGAGGTTTTTGTTTAAAAAACCAACCGCAATTAAACATCACACACCAAAAGCACATAAAAATTAGATAATTTCTAACAGAACACCCTTTATATTATTTTTTTGCTCACATCCGGTTGCTTTTTTTAGCCAGAATGGCAAATTGAATGCAGTTGATTTGGAAATTATTTAAGAGGAAGTTCTATGTGTTCAGTATTTGGCATTCTCGACATTAAAAGTGATGCCGCAACACTTCGCCCTATTGCTTTAGAAATGTCTAAGAAGCTTCGTCACCGTGGTCCAGACTGGTCTGGTATCTATGCTGGTGAAAAAGCAATCCTTGCTCATGAACGTCTTGCTATTGTTGGCTTGAACAGTGGTGCTCAACCACTATACAGTCAAGACAAAAAGCACATTCTTGCAGTAAACGGTGAAATTTATAACCACAAAGAACTTCGTGCACGCTATGAAGATAAGTACCAGTTCCAGACTGATTCTGACTGTGAAGTTATCCTAGCGCTATACCAAGAGATGGGTGCAGACCTTCTAGAAGAGCTTAACGGTATTTTCGCATTCGTTTTATACGACGAAGAGAAAGACGAGTACCTAGTGGGCCGCGACCATATTGGTATCATCCCGCTTTACCAAGGTTACGATGAGCACGGCAACTACTACGTGGCTTCAGAGATGAAAGCATTGGTTGAAGTATGTAAGACGATCAGTGAATTCCCTCCAGGTAGCTTCTACTCTTCGAAAGATGCTGAACCTCAACGCTACTACATCCGCGATTGGAACGAGTACGCTGCGGTACAAGGCAACAGCACAAGCAAAGAAGAACTGACTGAAGCGCTAGAAGCAGCCGTTAAACGTCAACTAATGACTGACGTTCCTTACGGTGTACTTCTATCTGGTGGCCTGGATTCATCAATTACTTCAGCAGTTGCAAAACGCTTTGCGGCAATGCGTATCGAAGATGATGAGCAATCTGAAGCTTGGTGGCCACAACTGCACTCGTTCGCTGTTGGTCTTGAAGGCGCACCAGACCTTATCGCTGCTCGTGAAGTTGCGGACAAGATCGGAACTGTGCACCATGAGATGACTTACACTATTCAGGAAGGCCTAGACGCAATCCGTGACGTTATCTACCATATCGAAACTTACGATGTAACGACGATTCGTGCATCAACGCCAATGTACTTGCTGGCTCGTAAGATCAAAGCGATGGGCATCAAGATGGTACTTTCAGGTGAAGGTGCTGATGAAATCTTTGGTGGTTACCTGTACTTCCATAAAGCGCCAAACGCGAAAGAGTTCCACGAAGAGACAGTACGTAAACTGCTTGCTCTAAGCATGTTCGACTGTGCTCGTGCAAACAAATCGCTAGCGGCATGGGGTGTTGAAGGCCGTGTACCATTCTTGGATAAAGAGTTCATCGATGTCGCAATGCGTCTGAACCCTGAAGATAAGATGTGCGGTAACGGTAAGATGGAGAAACACATCCTGCGTGAGTGTTTTGAAGACTACCTACCAGATTCAATCGCATGGCGTCAAAAAGAGCAGTTCTCTGATGGTGTTGGCTACGATTGGATTGATACATTGAAAGCAACGGCTGAAGCAAAAGTAACGGATCAACAAATGGAAGCTGCTAAGTTCCGTTTCCCTTACAACACGCCAACAACCAAAGAAGGTTATGCTTACCGTGAAATCTTTGAGGAGCTATTCCCTCTAGAATCTGCGGCAGAGTGTGTACCTGGTGGTCCTTCAGTTGCTTGTTCATCAGCGAAAGCGATTGAGTGGGATGAGTCATTCAAAAACTGTGTCGACCCATCAGGCCGTGCAGTACAAGCCGTTCACAACGATGCTTACAACGCTTAGAGCGTTTTGAACAAACCCTAAAGACTAAAAAAGGCGCATTATGCGCCTTTTGTTTTAAGCCTATTTTTATTACTGCAGTTATGCGCGAGCTTGTAGTGCTTCGTTCTCAATACTGATTGGAACGACTTGGCTGATCATTTTCACCAGCATAATCGATCGAGCCTCACCGTCTTTCTGATCGAAAATAGCTTCAACCCCAGCAAATTGGCCACTCTGAATCTTAACTACCTGTCCAGATTCAAACTCAACACAACAATCTTCCACTTCGTTACTGCAGCACTTCTCAAACTCTTTAAGTTCAAACACCAAGTCTCCTTGGACCTCGTGCGGCAGTGAACCGAACTTAATAAAGTCCACAACGCCACGTGTTGAACGAACGGTCGTGAAGCTAGGACCTTGCTCATAGTCGAAGCGAACAAAGATGTAAGACGGAAACAGCGGTTCTTTGACCTGCTTTTCTTTCCCTCTCACCACCTTTTCGACTTCTATTTGAGGGTAAAAGCACTCTACCCCCTGATTCTCTAAGTGCTGCTGAGCGCGTTTTTGATCACCACGCTTACAGTAAAGCAAATACCAACGTTTCATTTGACTAGCCATTTTATATTTTTAGATATTTTACCACATGCCTAAAACGGTTAAATCACCATTAATAAAATGAATCGTTGCTAACGAAAAATAATGCGTAGCAGACCAATTTATCAACAAAAAGTTATAGGTGTCGGAGTGGTTAAGCATTGTACAGAGATCATTTAGAGATCAAAAGACTCATTGTTGTAAGCATATGTATGCCCCACCTAATGCGCATGCCACTCCCTTCAAACTCAAAATGATACACCAGAGCAATATATCTAAAGATTTTAATTCAACACAACTTTAATGAAGGTTATTAACCAACCAACTCAAATCTGGAAAATTAGTTTGCAGCACATCTAAAATGGGCAACATTAAAAATAAAGATATTTAATATCAACATCTTAGTTAAACCAAGTTGTCGTGACCATAAAATAAGTCTATTGCAGACTTTTATCCCACTGTGTATACATGAATGACTATAAAATCTTTTAATACCTCAAATTAGTAAAACTTATGCCAAGCAACCACAACATCTTTGGCCACCCTAGAGGCCTATTTCTACTTTTTAGCACAGAGCTATGGGAACGTTTCTCTTACTATGCGATGCGTGCCATCCTTGTCTTATTTTTGACTGACACTACCCTCAACGGTGGACTGGGTTGGTCAACGAAAGACGCACTCGATCTCTACGGTATTTACACCGGCTTAGTCTACATCACACCATTAATTGGTGGCTGGATTGCCGATAACTACCTAGGTCAGCGTAAATCAATTATGATTGGCGGTGTATTGATGGCACTTGGCCAATTTACAATGGCTCTACCTAACGGCTTCATCGGTTTAGACCAAGTGAACGCGCTGTACCTTGGTTTAGCACTGCTAATCAGTGGTAACGGTATGTTTAAGCCGAACATCTCAACCATGGTTGGCGATCTGTACCAAGAAGGCGATAACCGCCGTGACGGTGCTTTCACCATTTTCTACATGGGCATCAACTTAGGTGCGCTGCTTGGTGGCTTAATTTCAGGTGCTGCTGTCGATTCATTCGGTTGGAAAGCAGGTTTCCTAGCCGCTGGTATTGGTATGGTTATTAGCTTGATCATGCAAGTGACAATGGCTCAGTCTTGGTTGGGCAACATCGGTTCTGTACCTGCTGCTGCAAGAGCGAAAGCACTAAACAAATCTAAAGAAAAAGCGCCACTGACCAAAGAAGAGTTCGACAGACTAAAAGTGATTCTTATCATGGGTCTGTTCGTGATTGTTTTCTGGGCGGGCTTTGAACAAGCTGGCGGCCTAATGAACATCTACACTCAACAATATACTGACCGTATGATTGGTGGCTTTGAAGTTCCTGCTGCGTGGTTCCAATCTTTGAACCCATTCTTCATCATTACACTTGCTCCAATCATTGCTGCGTTCTGGGTGAAACTGGGTAAGCGTGAACCCAACTCTCCTGTTAAGTTTGCAATGGCATTGTTCTTCTTAGCACTGGGCTTTGTGTGCATGATGGGCGCGGTAATGGAGCAAGGCGGTGACCTAACCGTGAAAACATCAATGCTATGGCTAGTCGGTGCTTTCTTCTTCCATACCCTTGGTGAGCTTTGTCTATCGCCTATTGGCCTGTCGTTGGTCACTAAGTTAGCTCCGCTTCGCCTAGCATCATTGATGATGGGTGCATGGTTTGGCTTCAATGCGGTGGCAAACTACGTGGCAGGCCTGGTCGGTTCTCACGTTGGTGAGCTTGGTGCTATGTCAATCTTCAGTGGTATTGCTATCACAGCAACGGTGAGTGCCATATTACTGCTGCTTTGTGCTGGTAAGCTTGTATCATGGATGCATGGTGTAGAAACCAACATGACGCTTGAAGCAGAACCAAAAGCAGAAACTTCGGTCGCTTAATAGCTAGATCGATTTCAAGAAGAAACATCAAGATCAAAAAGGGCTGCTCAATGAGCAGCCCTTTTGTTATCTATTCAATCGCCATATCAGTTAGCGATGAAGCGCCACTAGTTCAGCCATCATGTCGATGTGTGAGTCTCTGTCGTTCAGACACATAATGTAGCTAAAGTCCGAACCACCAGCGTCAATGAACGTCTCTTTACACTGGTCTGAAATCTCTTCCAACGTTTCCAAACAGTCAACCGAAAAGGCAGGTGCCATGATGTCGATCTTCTTGATGCCTTTACTCGGCAGTGACTCAAGTGTCTCGTCAGTGTATGGCTTCAACCACTCCTCTCGACCAAATCGCGATTGGTAGGTCATGGTGATGTCTTCTTCAGATAAACCTAGCTCAGCAGCAAGCAGCTTTGTCGTTGCTTCACAATGCTGTGGGTAGATATCGCCTTCATCAGCTAAGCGCTTCGGAATACCGTGGAACGAACAAACCAAGTGATCGGCTCTGCCATTTTGTTCCCAATGGCTACGAACGCTTTCAGCCAATGCTTTTGCATAGCTTGGGTGCGCGTAGTAGTCGCGAATAAAGCGATAGCTCGGGATAACTGGCATCTGCTTAAAGGCTTTGGTCAAACCATCAGAAACCGCTGCTGTGGTTGTGCCAGAGTACTGCGGATACAGAGGCAGTACGATGATGTCCTCAACGCCCTGCTCCATCAGTTGCTCAACACCAGTCTTTAGGCTTGGGTTGCCATAGGTCATACCCAGTGCAACAGGCATCTCTAGTTTTTTCTGGAGCTTTTCAGCTTGTCTTTGAGAGTACACAAGCAGTGGTGAGCCCTCATCCATCCAGACAGACTGATACAGCTTAGCAACTTTAGGCGAGCGAATCGGTAAAATCACGCCATGTAATATAGGACACCAAAGCCAACGCGTTAGGTTTACAACTCGCTTGTCGTGTAAGAATTCACTCAAAAATCGACGAACGCCAGCGGGGGTCGCCGCATCTGGCGTTCCTAAGTTCACCAGTAAAACGCCCTGCTTTTTATTATTTTCCATAGATACCTGAGACCAATATGTGATTTTCTGGAAAGTAATATACTAATCTGCATAAGTTTAAGATCATTGCGCCTCAATGAAAGTCTGAATAATCATTTTTCATATGAGATACACAACATCCACTCTCAATTGCTAGCCACTGCCGTCGGGTCTGAACCGTTCTGAATCATGTGCAATCAAGTTATATAGATTGGTATCGTACTAAAAATTGAAACAAAAAAAGCGACCCTTAAGGTCGCTTCCAATATATCAAATTCTAAAACTGGCTGTTAGCCAATTATGCTAGTGCTTTCTCAAGTTCTGCACTAACTTCAGCAACTTGCTTAGTACCGTCAAACTTAAGGTACTGAGTGTTACCTGCTTCAGCTTCTTTACCGTAGTAAGAGATTAGCGGAGCTGTTTGATCGTGGTATACACCTAGACGTGCACGAACTGTTTCTTCTTTGTCGTCATCACGTACCACTAGGTCTTCACCCGTTACGTCATCTTTACCTTCTTCTTTAGGCGGATTGTACACAGTGTGGTATGTACGACCAGAAGGAAGGTGAGCACGACGACCAGCCATACGCTCAACAATCACATCGTCAGCTACGTCAAATTCAACAACGTAATCAACAGCGATGCCCATTTCTTTTAGGCCATCAGCTTGTGGGATTGTGCGTGGGAAACCGTCTAGTAGGAAACCTTTCTCACAGTCATCTTGAGCGATACGCTCTTTGATAAGACCAAGGATAATTTCATCAGAAACTAGCTGACCAGCGTCGATTACTGATTTTGCTTGCTTACCAAGCTCAGTACCCGCTTTGATAGCAGCACGTAGCATGTCACCAGTTGAAATTTGAGGGATACCAAATTTGTTCATGATGAAGTTAGCTTGAGTACCTTTACCCGCGCCAGGAGCACCTAGAAGAATGATGCGCATGTTTAATCCTCTTATAAAATTATGATTTATACCGAAGCTCACTATCCCTCCATTCTTGCTCATTTTTAGGATGAACAGAAAGCGTTAAGTAACCATTGAGGCTAAGCAAAACTGTGAACAGAAGCAAAACGGTAAGTTTCGGTATAACGTTTAAAAATCATACAACTGGAGATAGTTGCTTCTTAGCCCCAGCTGATTAGGTCGAGCATTCTATCACATTAATATTCAATTTGGCTGAATTTACGACTAAAGAATGCATCGACAACATTTGTTGTGACGATAACGGTGACGTTGACCACGTTAGGTCAATTTTCAACGACGTTCATAAAAAAAAGCCCGCATTTGCGAGCTTTTTATTGTAATTGTTGGCTTAACCTAAAGTCGAAAGACTAACGCTTTGTTAGTAGCTCGTTGATTGCACCCAAGAATTGTGACGGATCTTCCATTGAGCCCTTTTCAGCCAGCATCGCTTGACCAAGTAGCAACTCAACCCAACGACCAAACGCTTGCTCGTCTGCTTCGTCAGCCATCTGTTTAACCAGTGCGTGCTCAGGGTTAATCTCGAAGATGTACTTCACTTCCGGTGCCGCTTGACCCGCAGCTTCAAGAAGCTTCGCCATTTGCGTGCCCATTTCGAAGTCGTCAGTCACAACAACCGCAGGTGTCGTTGCTAGCTTGAAGGTCGTACGAACTTCTTTAACACGACCACCTAGGTAAGATTGAGTACGCTCAACAACAGATTTGAACTCTTCTTCTGTCTCTTTTTGCTTCTCTTTCTCTTCTTCACCTTCAAACTTGCTTAGGTCTAAGCCTGCTTTAGTGATCGATTGGAACTGTTTACCGTCGAAGTCAGTCAGGTAGTTCATTACGTACTCATCAATACGATCGTACATTAGAACCACTTCAATACCTTTAGCTTTGAACTGCTCCAAGTGTGGGCTGTTCTTAGCGGCAGCGTAGCTATCTGCTGTCAGGTAGTAAATCTTATCTTGGCCTTCTTTCATGCGCTCAACGTAAGATTCTAGGCTGATGGTTTGTTCAGCAGAATCCACTTCCGTTGACGAGAAACGAAGTAGACCAGCGATCTTCTCTTTGTTCGCCATATCTTCAGCCGGGCCTTCTTTCAATACTAGGCCGAACTCTTTCCAAAACTCTAGGTACTTATCATTGTCATTCTTCGCCATGCGCTCAAGCATAGTCAGTACACGCTTGGTACATGCGCCACGAAGAGACTGAGTTACCTTGTTGTCTTGCAGGATTTCACGAGACACGTTCAATGGCAGATCGTTTGAGTCAATCAAGCCACGAACGAAACGCATGTAAGATGGCATGAACTGCTCTGCGTCATCCATGATGAATACACGCTGCACGTAAAGTTTCAAGCCACTCTTGTGGTCACGGTTCATCATGTCCCAAGGTGCTTTCGCTGGGATGTAAAGCAGGCTTGTGTAATCGTTCTTACCTTCAACCTTGTTGTGGCTCCAGGTTAGTGGATCAGCAAAGTCGTGAGATACGTGCTTGTAAAACTCTTGGTACTCTTCTTTCTCGATATCAGATTTGTTGCGAGTCCAAAGCGCTTGCGCCTTATTGATCTGTTCCCAATGTTTCTCTTCGGTGTCTTTACCTTCGTCATCTTTCACTGCTGTGAAGATAGAAACAGGAATACCGATGTGGTCAGAATATTTACCAATCACTTCACGCAGACGCCACTCATTTAAGAACTCTTTACCGTCTTCACGCATGTGCAGAACGATGTCAGTACCACGAGACTCTTTAGTGATGTCTTCGATTGTGTAATCGCCTTCACCTGCAGAGTGCCACTGAACAGCTTCATTGTTCGGCAGGCCAGCTGCACGTGTGCGAACCGTTACCGCGTCTGCGACGATGAATGCAGAATAGAAACCCACACCAAATTGACCAATCAGTTGAGAGTCTTTGCTTTGGTCTTCAGACAGCTTTGAGAAAAAGTCTGCAGTGCCTGACTTAGCAATCGTACCTAAATGCTCAATAACGTTGTCGCGGCTCATACCGATACCGTTATCAGAAATGGTTAACGTGTTTGCTTCCGCGTTGAAAGAAAGTTTTACACCTAGATCTGCATCACCTTGGTAAAGGTCACCGTTCGATAGAGCTTGAAAACGAAGCTTATCAGCCGCGTCAGATGCGTTAGAGATCAGCTCACGTAGAAAGATTTCTTTATTTGAATACAGTGAGTGAATCATTAGATGAAGTAGTTGTTTTACTTCAGATTGAAAGCCACGAGTCTCTTTATTTTGCGTTGCCGTTTCGCTCATTTTTACTCCAAAACATCTATACTTTATGTTGAATAATCATAGGGGCGTAACACTTGATGCCACTCTTCTGTTCATTAACATGAGGATGACAAATGTAAATTCAAGGTCAAAAATCATAAAAACACTGTTTTTTTTATCTGTTTTTATTATCCTTGAGCCGGATAAATATAAAAGAACATAAAATAAGCCATGATTTGGTGAAGAATTAACGGAACTTCACCTGAGATTTGTCTATTTCTCCCCCCAAAACAATCCAAAATAGAAGAATTCAATGAGTAATATCGGCACAAAGTTTATTCTCGCACAACGGTTCGTATTCGACCCAAACAGCAATTCACTTGTCGATCAAATGAGCGACGGTGAAGTCGTACGTCTTGGTAGCAATGAAAGCCGCATTCTCTTGATGCTGTCAGAAAGGCCTAATGAAGTTATCACTCGTAATGAATTGCATGAGTATGTTTGGCGAGACCAAGGCTTTGAGGTGGATGACTCAAGCTTAACGCAAGCCGTATCGACTCTGAGAAAGATGCTCAAAGACTCAACCAAATCTCCTGAATTCGTAAAAACAGTACCTAAGCGCGGCTACCAATTTATTGCGACCGTTGAACGTTCTGCGCCACTGTCATCAAATGACCTGCCAGTAGCCGCTGAAATTGCAGAAAATGACGTTGAACCTATCCTAACGTTTGCAACGCCTGCAGCGACTGAACAAGCAATCACTGACACATTTGAACCTGAGCCAATTACAAAAGTTCAACAAACTAAGGTGGCAGTAGAACCAGCAACCGCTCCTGTTGTAGCTCCGGCTAAAAGCACCAATAAATGGTTAACATTTTGGTTACTGCTTGCCGCTTTCATCATGCCGATTCTCGTTTTAACGTTTACTACCTCGGTGGAGTCCGAGTTCACGGTTTTGACTGAAGTGGATGGTGTAAAGGTTCAATCACCGGTTAACCACCCAGACCTCAGCAGTTGGCTGCCAGCAATAGAAAAGTGTGTATTAAGTTACAACACGAGTCACACTGGTGTGCTAAAGCCGACAGAAGTGATCGCGACAGGTGGACAAACCAATAACCTTGCCCTCAACTACATTCACCCGCAAGATTACTCGAGCGAAAATGTAACCCTAAGAATTTACGCAAATCAGTCGGATGTAAACGACATTTGTAACGGTGGTAAGTAACATGAAATTAAAAGTATCGATTATCTTACTGGTTCTATCGGCATTTTTGAGTGGTTGGCTATATTGGAGCAGCAATGCAAAAGTAGAGCGCTTGCTCACTCAGCATGAATGGCAGTCGAGAATGGTGACGCTGATTAGCGATAACAAGCAAGCTGACTCAATAGGCCCACTTCGTAGAGTTGAACTATCATCGAATGCGAAATACCTACCAAATGGTACATATTTAAGAATGTCAGTGGTTAGACTTTACGGTAATCAAACTGAGCCTGCGAATGTCATCAACATCTCTGAAACGGGTCAGTGGGATATTAACGATAACTACTTACTGATTTCGCCAACGGAGTTTAAAGATGTGACCTCGGCTCAGCGCCAAGACTTTTCAGAAGAACAGCTAGAGCTGATCACTCAAGTCATTAAGATGGACGCAGAGCAAAGCCGCCGCATAGATATTGTTAACCCGAAGGCACTGCTACTGACTAGCTTAAATCATGGTTCTACCGTATTGTTTTCAAACTAAGATTGGATCGCTATTTACTGTTTATGAATAGCTGAATACCATGAAACGGTAAACCAATAGAAAAAAGGGGCATGAAGCCCCTTTTTTGTTAGCCGTTGGTATCAAATTACGGATGTAGCATTTTAAGGATTAACCATGAAAACGGAACAACCTAATCTGGCGCCAGCGAAAGAGACAGCAACAAAAGCCACAATCGCGATACACTATTGCCGTCAATGCAATTGGATGCTTCGCTCTAGTTGGTTATGCCAAGAGCTACTGCATACCTTCAGCGAAGAAATTGAACAAGTGAGCTTACACCCAGACACAGGAGGCAGGTTCGAAATCTTTTGTAATGGTGTGCAGATTTGGGAAAGAAAAGCAGATGACGGTTTTCCAGAGGCGAAAGTTCTGAAGCAAAGAGTACGAAACATCATTGCTCCAGACAGAGATCTCGGCCACGTGGACTCAAAATAAGCCTTTCACAGCCGATCCAATGATTTAAAGCTGACCACTCACGAGAACATCACCTTCAAGGCTAATGACTTTGAAGGTATTGTTTTCATAGATGCCATAGCTTGCCGCGTGTCCCTCTCGTGGGAATGTCACCGAGCTAGGGTTAAAGATAAAGATGTCATCTTGGTATTCGGCGACAGGAATATGGGTATGACCGTGTGCAATGATATCGCCCGCCTTCAACGCAGGGCGTTTATTGGTGTTGTACAAATGGCCATGCGTTAGGAAGATACGCTGGCCTGATTCTAATAGCACCCACGAGTAATCCATCATCATTGGAAAAGACAACAACATCTGATCCACTTCGCTATCGCAGTTACCACGAACGGCAATGATCTCTTGAGAAAACGCATTCAACTTATCTGCAACCGCCGGCGGGTTGTATCCTTCTGGAATCGGATTTCTTGGTCCATGATTCAGAATGTCACCCAATAGAACTAAATATTGCGCACCAGATGCTTGGTAGAGTTCTAATACCTTTTCTGTTGCTGGCAGCGAACCGTGTAGGTCTGAAGCAAAAAATAATTTCACACGTACTTCTCCATAAAATTTATGAGCCTATTGTACGTATCTAAATGCTACACGTCATCTCTCGCCATACCATTGATCACGATATTATTGTAACTAACCATACCGACTATCTTGTTATCACGAACTACTGGCGCACGACTGATACCAAAGCGTTCAAACAGGCGAGCGCAATACTTTACGTTCATCTCAGCAGACACGCTTAGCGCTGGCTTGGTCATGATCTCATAAACATTGGTTCGCTTTGGAGATCGGTTCTTAGCCAGTACTTTCTTGGCAATGTCATTCATCAATACGATGCCGTATTCGTCATCTTCGTGGCGTTTATCGACAATGATTGCCTTCACTTTGTGCTTTTTAGCCATCTCTATCGCTTCTAACACCGTGGTTAGCCCATCGATAATCACATACGTATTGGCCATGACATCGCCTACTCGGATCTTTTCACTGGTACTCATAGCTCATCCTCCACAACCTTTGTTAACGTCTCGACTTGATGCGCAACCCCGACTGCGTCTTCGATATCGATCTGCACCGCTATACCTTGTCCTGACTCCTGGTCAAACTCACCGACTTCGCCAATAGTTTCAAGAATATGCCTCGCTAAGTGTTCCTCAACCACAAACAGCAACACATCTTTTTGTACCTCTAGCGTTAGGCCAAAGAAGGTGGTTTTTTGGTTTAAGCCTTGCCCTCTGGCGTTGTTAATCACCGTTGCTCCAGTCGCGCCCGCATCACGCGCGGCATCGAGCACAGTGTCGGTCTTGCTCTCTTCTACAAACGCTAAGATAAGTTTAAAGCGCATCTTTGCTCTCCTTAGAGGTGTGTAAACGGTTTAACCATTGTGTTATTTGGGCATAGCCCATCACTGAAATGATGGGAAATAAGCTGGCAAAGGCGATCAACCCAAAGCCATCAATAACAGGGTTTCTTCCTGGTACGGTTGAAGCGAGTCCAAGCCCGAGCGCCGTCACTAAAGGGACTGTCACCGTTGATGTAGTGACGCCACCCGAATCGTAGGCTAATGGGATAATGAGTTTTGGGGCGTAAAAGGTTTGAATGACCACGACGACATAACCAAAAATGATGTAGTAATGGATCGGGTCACCCGCAACGATACGGTAGCTGCCCAGAGAGATACCGATAGCAACGCCCAATGCCACGGCGATCCTCAGCCCATTGACGCTGATACTGCCACCGGAAACTTGGTTCGCCTTAATCGCTACAGCTATCAAAGAAGGCTCGGCTATCGTGGTGCTGAAACCAATACAAAACGCAAACAGGTAAACCCAGTAATAATCAAACCAAACCAAAGCAAGACCAGAACTGATCTTAAACTCAGTCAAAAAGCTTGGCTCGGTGAGTTGCATTGCCATCGTCTCCCCTAGAGGGAATAACGCGAGCTCCAATCCCATCAAAAAGAGTGATAAGCCAAGAATGACGTAGAAGAAACCGATCAGCACTTTGGCTAGGTTATTGACTGGCTTTCGTAATACCGCCAACTGAAAACCGAAGATGATGATCGCAATCGGGATCACATCCATCACAGTGCCGAGAAAGGTGTCGATAAATTGTTGAACACTGATCATGTCACCACCATCCCGTACACCATGACAAACATCATCGGCAGCAACGAAGCAAACGCGATCAACCCAAAACCATCTATCATCGGATTACGCCCTTTAATTGCCGAGGCTAAACCCACCCCTAACGCAGTTACTAATGGGACGGTGATCGTCGATGTCGTTACTCCACCAGAGTCATACGCAATTCCAATGATGCTTTCCGGAGCAAATGCAGTGAGCACGACCACTCCAATATATCCACCGATGATCATGTACTGGATTGGCCAACCTTTTAAGATTCTCAGCACACCGAGTAAAATAGCGATACCGACTGACAGTGCCACAGTAAAGCGCAGGCCATTGGCATACTGCTCCATTTCATCTAACTTATTGGGGATTACACCTCCCTCAGCTGCCACTTCTGCGGCTTCGGCAGCGACTGCGGTTAACGCTGGCTCGGCTATGGTGGTACCAAAACCCAAACAAAAAGCGAAGATCAATAACCAGAACACACTCCCCTTTCTGGCAAATGCTTGAGCCATCGATTCGCCAATTGGAAACAACCCCATTTCAAGGCCAAAGATAAAGAAAGTGAGTCCAAAAACGACGAGCACTAAGCCAGTCAGAATAGATAAAAGATGAGGAAGTGGCTCTTGTAAGACAGCAAGCTGGAAGAAAGCGATTACCGCCACGATTGGCAATAGATCCCTCAGGCTACCTAACATGGATCGAAACAAAGCAAGCACCGCCGTCATCGCAATTCCTTGTCGCTGATTATGAATTAATAATAATCATGGCAAATCCTTATCATTGCTTATGTGACAAATATTACGCAGTTGGTAACATATCCGAGTAAAGTGCATAAGTGTGATGACGGTACACATCCTGACTTGATGAATTTAATTTCACTCCTTTGTAAATTGAAAAAGGCGTAATTTGGGCATCACACGATTGAAACCTTATGATCGTTATAGTGATTTTTTCGTATTGATTGGCGACTAAAAACAAGCCATGTCTATAATTATGTTTAATAGGGAGATTGGTATGAAGATATTGTTAACGGGTGGTACTGGATTTATTGGCTCTGAATTGGTCAAGAGTTGGAACACTGACGACGTGACATTGCTGACGCGGAGTCCTGAAAATGCGAAGCAAAACCTAAATCACCTCAACCAGAACAACCTTCATTACATTCAATCCCTTGATGAGCTCAGTGATCTCAATGACTTTGATGTGGTGGTCAACCTCGCGGGTGAACCGATTGCCGATAAGCGTTGGAGTACAGAGCAAAAAGAGAGGATCTGTAACAGTCGCTGGCACATCACTGAAAAGCTGGTCGAACTAATTCATGCCAGTAGCAACCCGCCACACGCTTTTATTAGCGGTTCAGCCGTCGGCTACTATGGCGATCAACAGCAGCACCCGTTTGACGAGTCACTGCAAGTAGAAGATGAAAGCTTTCCTCATAAAGTCTGTGCCCACTGGGAAGAGATAGCCAAGCGAGCACAATCAGAAAGCACACGCGTGATACTACTGCGAACAGGGGTTGTACTTGGCGAGAATGGCGGCGCACTCAAGAAGATGCTATTGCCTTATAAACTCGGCGTCGGTGGTCCAATAGGTTCAGGTGAGCAGTACATGCCATGGATTCACATTCTCGATATGGTGAGAGCCATCAATCACTTGTTGTCTATCCCTCACGCTCAAGGGGAATTCAATATGTGTGCCCCTCACCCTGTGACCAACAAACTGTTCAGCAGCACGTTAGCGAAACAATTAGGCCGACCGCATTTCTTATTCACGCCGAAATGGGCAATGTCGATTCTCATGGGGGAATCATCTTGTTTGCTATTTGACAGCATTCGCTCCAAGCCGAAGAAACTCACTGAGATGGGATTCATCTTTAGTTACTCAAGAATCGAGCCAGCACTAAAAAACTTGTTACAACATCAAGACTAATTCTTTACCCTAGAGCGATAGAGACTCTAATAAAGGATTAAGTGTGAACAAGTCGATTCTGATTACCGGTTGCTCAACAGGTATTGGCTATACATGTGCTCATGCACTTCAAAAGCGTGGTTTTCATGTCATTGCATCTTGTCGTGATCCACAAGATGTTCAACGCCTTCAAGATGAAGGCCTCACCTGTATTCAATTAGATCTTTCCAACCAAGAAAGTATTGAGCATGGCGCCAAGCTTGCTATTGATCTCGCACCTAATGGATTGTATGGATTATTCAATAACGGTGCTTACGGTCAAGCAGGGGCACTAGAAGACTTACCGACCCAAGGACTCAGAGAACAATTCGAAACCAACTTCTTTGGTTGGCATCATCTCGTCTGTCAGATCCTTCCGCACATGCGCGAGCGTGGCGAAGGTCGAATCGTACAAAACAGTTCCGTATTAGGTTTTGCAGCCATGAAGTATCGTGGTGCTTATAATGCTTCTAAATTCGCGATTGAGGGTTGGACAGATACCTTACGATTAGAACTGCATGGCAGCGGTATACAGATCTCATTACTGCAACCAGGGCCAATTGAGACTCAATTTAGAACCAATGCCTTGAAAACGTTCAATAAATGGATCAACATTTCTGGCAGCGCCCACCAAGACGCTTACCAACAACAAAAAGATCGACTCGAAAAAGAATCATCGAATAACGCTTTTGTCCTGCCTCCAGAAAGTTGTATTGAGCCGGTATTCCATGCTCTCACCGCCGACAAACCCAAGCTAAGATACCGAGTTACGACCCCGACTAAAGTGTTCGCGGTATTGAAAAGGATTCTACCGAGTCGCTTGCTAGACCCTATTTTGAGAAAAGCTGCATAAATTACTAACTTTGAATGCAGAGTCGCAAACTTTAATGTAACGATGTAATTTTTCCGTAACAATAAAATGTCATGATTATCCTATCCCATCAGTTATTCCCAATTGATGGTTCTACTCTGGAAATCTCATGACTTTAAACCGCCTTAATTGGGTAGGTGTGGGTCTGGCGATTACGTTGTTTATTCTGTTTTGAGTATCTCACGCAACGCCTCACTGACTACCTCGATGATAACGCTATGCCTTCCATGTTGAGATAACAATTATATCAACATCGAAGCATAGCGTTTTCCTATTTTTGGTTCTTTTTATCCGAGATAACCGAGTTAGATCTTGAAGTTACCGACTAACCCCCCCATATTTGCAACGTATCCACAAAACAAACCTCAAGGAACGTAAATGCAATCTCCGCATATTGTTGAACTTAATGAGCAGAACTTTCGTCAAGTATTAGAAGGTTCGATGCAGACCCCTGTACTCATCCATTTTTGGGCACCAATGAGCCAAGAGAGCGCCCAAGTCATTCCTGAACTGCAAACTTTAACTCAGCAATACAACGGTGCCTTCACCTTAGCCCTGCTCAATTGCGAACAAGAGCAAGCTATTGCTAGCCAGTTTGGTGTTCAAGCACTGCCCACTATTGCACTGTTTGTTAATGGTCAGCCAGTCGATGGGCTCGGTGGCCCTCAAAGCATAGAAGCTATTGTCGATATGCTCAGCAAACACCTTCCTAGCCAAGATGAACTTGCTTTGCGTCAGGCTCTTGAGCAAATGCAAGCTGGCGAGCACACACAGGCACTAGCAGCAATGCAGCAACTTCCAGCAGAGCTGACGAATAAAGGTGAAGTAAAACTGGCGATCGCAGAGTGTTTGTTAGAAACACAACAATTTGACCTTGCTGAAACTCAGCTAGCAACTATCCCTCTTGAGTACCAAGACAACTACTACAAAGGCTTAGTTGCAAAGCTTGAACTTCATAAACAAGCAGCAGACAGCCCTGAAATACAAGCATTAGAAGCCGCTCTTCAGCAAAATCCGAGCGACGCTAAAACAGCATCTGAATTAGCATTGCAATATCACCAAGTGAACCGCAGTGAAGAAGCTATGGATCTATTATGGTCTTTCCTAGCCAAAGATCTTAATGCTCTCGATGGTGACATGAAGAAAGAGTTCATGGACATCTTGAGTGCGCTTGGACAAGGTAACCCAGTTGCCAGTAAGTACCGTCGACAACTGTACTCTCTGCTTTACTAGTTAAACCTAAAAAGCCGTAGATTAAACATCGAAAATTGACAATTCAATCAATTAGTTTACCGCATAATAGAATGTAAAATGGGCCATAAAATCAATGATTTATGGCCCATTTCTCGTTTATAAATTTGCTCAGAATTTAAATATGAGCCAGTATCAATACTGAACTATCAAAAACTCAAACTTGCAAAGGATTTTGTATGCCTATTGATACCTTGATTACTATCGGCGTCTTTACTGCCGTCGCACTGTTATTTATCTTCGCTGGCGTAAAAACCGTTCCACAAGGCAACAACTGGACCGTTGAACGCTTCGGGCGATACACACACACCCTTAAACCGGGTCTTAACTTAATCATTCCATTTATTGATAAAGTTGGACAGCGCATCAGCATGATGGAGCGTGTTCTCGACATCCCAGCACAAGAAGTCATCTCCAAAGATAATGCAAATGTGGTTATCGATGCGGTTTGTTTTGTTCAAGTTATCGACGCGCCTAAGGCAGCTTATGAAGTGAATGACCTTGAACATGCGATCCGTAACTTAACCCTCACCAATATCCGTACTGTGCTTGGCTCGATGGAACTGGATGAGATGCTGAGTCAGCGTGACATGATCAATACCAAGCTACTGAACATCGTTGATGAAGCGACAAACCCTTGGGGCGTAAAAGTCACCCGTATCGAAATTAAAGACGTACAGCCACCAGCAGACCTTACTGCTGCGATGAATGCCCAGATGAAAGCCGAGCGTAATAAACGTGCTGATATCTTAGAAGCAGAAGGTGTACGACAAGCTGAGATCTTGAAAGCAGAAGGCCACAAGCAATCAGAGATCCTGAAAGCAGAAGGTGAGAAGCAAGCGGCAATATTGCAAGCAGAAGCCCGTGAGCGTGCCGCAGAAGCAGAAGCTAAAGCGACAGAAATGGTATCAACGGCAATTGCTCAAGGTGACATGCAAGCGGTCAATTACTTCATTGCACAAGGTTACACCGACGCATTGAAATCTATAGGCCAAGCTGAAAACGGCAAGATCATCATGCTACCACTCGAAGCAACTGGCCTTATGGGTTCTGTAGCGGGTATCGCGGAGATGTTTGCACATAAGAATGACAAAGGTAGTAAGGACTAACTTATGGTCGAATTACTAGAACAAGTAAACCACTGGCATTGGTTAGCGTTTGGTCTAGCATTGTTAGCGCTTGAGCTAATTGGAACCGCTGGTTACTTTTTATGGATAGGCATATCTGCCATGCTGGTCGGTGCCCTATTAGGAGCATTACCAATTGGTTGGCAGATGCAATGGCTGTCCTTTGCTAGCTTCTCTCTTATTACCACTTGGTTGTGGTGGAGAAGACAACTCTCGAATGACAAGCAATCGGATGCAGGGCGAGAGTTAAACCAAAGAGAAAAGCAATTGGTAGGTCAAACCGTTATTTTAAGTGAAGACGTAAAGAAAGGTAGCTGTCGAATTAAGTTCGGTGACTCTTCTTGGTCAGCAAAGGCCAGTCAAGATATTCCATCTGGAACCGAAATTAAGATTGTCGCTTTAGACGGAATCGTTCTAATAATAGAACCTTTATAAACAATAGCTATATGAAGCCTGCATTTTCAATAAATGCAGGCTTTTTCTATTTTTGAACCTTAATAATATTCGAATTATCATTGCGATAGATTGAATTGAAAAAAAAATAAGTTCTTATTTCGTAAAGCTAAAAAGTTTGATTGAGCTAAAAAGGTATAAGAAAGCCAGATTTCTTACCCAATATATATATGAATAGTTAACCTTACTCTCGCTTATTTATAATCATTAAAAATGTTAAGTCCGTCCAATTTTTGAAATTTTCTTTTCCTTGTCCATACTTTCAATTATCTCAATTAGAGATAAACCTAATGGAGTTTGTATGAGACATTTTTTAATAATTCTAACGGCTATTTTCAGCTTGTCATTTGGAAGCGCTCTAGCGAGCAGTCAGTCTCCTGGTAACGGAAACATGGGGCCTATCGTTAAGTGTTCAGATGGTAACGCAGTCACTCATGTACCACTGTTGATCTGTAAACATTACGGCGGAAAGGTGCTGTGATAGGTGCTGTGATAGGTGATTAAAGTCAGGCTAGTAATGAAATTGCTGCCTGACGATTATTTAGAACTGGAATAACCTAACTGCGGCCAGATAGATTATTCAAGATAGGACATTCCGTTGAAGTATCTCCAGGGCAGTCATGTACCCAAGATTGTAGCTGCACCTTCATCTTGTTTAACTCCGCAAGCTTCAACTCTATTTCATCTAACTTCTGAGTAGCCTTCTTCTTTACTTCGTAGCTTTGTCTGTTGGGATTCATTGCCAACTCAACCAGTGACTTACACTCATCGAGAGTGAAACCAACCATTTTAGCTCTCAAAACGAACTCTAACTGTTCGATATGAATCTCGCCATATTGCCTGTAACCATTTTCTGATCGGTGCGGTGGGCTCATCATGCCTTTACTTTCGTAAAAACGAATGGATTTCGCTGTTGTACCAACACGCTTCGCTACTTCACCAATATTCACAATCTTACCTGTAAGCCTAAAATGAAAAACCGCAGTACTGCTGTTATACAATACTGCGGCTGAAAAACATAGCTAGGGTGTAACGTTAGAAACTTACTCTTGTTCTAACAACCAAATCATAGTTTGAGATTTTTCTTCACTGTCTAGCTTATTGAACCAGTATGAAACCATTTCGATTTCTTTTGAGCCTTCTAGTGATGTTGGGGTAGCGTTTATACGATTCTTGAATGCCCAATCAGTCACAGCAGCTTGCTCTTCTTTTGTCGCTTGACCATACCAGTAATTAACCATCTCTTGAGCTTGAGACGCTTTTGGTTCTTCAGCAACTACAGCCGCAACAGGTACCGCAACCGGAGCAACAGCGATAGCCGTATGATTATTTGCACCGTTATAAATTGTGTCGATATACGCTTTCGGCACAATGAAAGTTGTACTCATCACTGAGTTTTGTCCATCAAGTGTAAATTCTAAATTCTTTTTTCTTGCTTGCTGGATGTCAGCTTCGCTCAATGGAAATTTAATATACTGAGTCTTTGTGCAGTGTTCGCTGCAGCTCTCTCTTGGAAGTTGTCTCTCTTCAAGGTCTATCGTCTTACCAAAAAAGCTAACGGTTTCGTATTCTTTATAGCTCTGGAAATAGCTTACATCCATGGTAATGGAAGATTCTGGAGCCGAATTCTGCGTTATTTCTTTGTTGTATGTAAAGTAGAGTGACGATTTCAGGATGTCTGCCCCGACATTCGCTTTACTTTCCGCTATATAAGATTGCCCAGTCACTTGAATGTAGCCACCTTTTGGCTGTACATCAGCAACTGAGTCTGCAAAATTACTTTGTGAATCGAGTGAACTACAAGCTCCCAAAAATAATGATAATACGACTACACTAACTTTATTCATTATGACTAATTCCTTATGTTCACTATGGAAAAACGCTGGCAAACAAAATTTACCAGCGTTTTGATTTTTATCTAACTGTTTAAGCTAAAGATTCTAGCTTAGAAACCGTATTCAAGACCAACGCGAGTTACGATATCTGTATCAGCGTCACCAACAGTACGACCCGCTACACGTAGGTAAGGTACGAAACCGTTATGAACAGCCATTAACTGACCAGAAATAGTGTTGCTGTCTGAGTTAGCTTCTTTCTTACCGTTAAGTTCAGATTCTAAGTTCGCTGCGTAACCCAGTTTAAAGCCGATTGGACCGTTCCAGTATTGACCAATAATTGAGTAAGAATCTTGTGTTTGCTTACGGATGCCGTTATCTAGCTCTTCGCCTTTAAACGCAGCTGCAATACCAAAACCTGCAGGTAGGCTAGCTTCAAAACCAACGATGTACGCAAATGTATCGTCTTTAATTTCCGCAGCAGCAGCTACAGGGTCTGCAATACCCGTCTCTGGGTTAAACTCAAAACCAGCATCAACAGCTGGAGTTACACGTGTACCAGATTCAACCGCACCCATTAATGTTACTTTCTCGAAGCTGTACTTAGCACTTGCGCCAACAAAGTTTGCGTCACGAGTTGCTGCACCACCACCGTTGTCGTTATCGTCACGACCAACAGAAGCTGCAAAAGAGAAACCGCCAAATTTAGCTGAATCGTAACGAACTTGGTTAGATTGACGATCGTAGTGACCGTTGATGCCGCCCCAATCGAATACAGAACCTAGACCAGGGTTAGAGAATGGCCAGTCGACGATTTCGTATAGTGGAGTAAGAACACGACCCACACGCAGGTTACCCCAAGAGCCAGAAGCACCAACGAACGTATCACGGAAACCAAGCACACCGCCTGAAACGCCGCCATGACCCCAGTCTGTGCTATCTACGTAGCCAGATTCAATCTGCATTGTGATTAATACGTCATCAAACATCTCTTTATGAGCACGGAAGCCGATACGAGATTCATTCTCTACAGCGTAACCAGTACTAGAGTCGTTGTTGTCAGTTGTGTTGTAGTTAACTAGAGAGATAGCTGCAACACCGTATACGTCAACGTTGAAATCAGAGTTGATACCAACTTCTTTCGCCATTACGCCTGTCGATAAAAGTGCAACGGATGCACCTAGTAGAGTACGTTTGAAAATTTTGTTTTCCATGGAATAAAACTCCTAAAAATGGATATAGCTGTTTGAATATTCCCCGCCTAAAGTTGGCCGCCGTAGAGAGAAATACCTTTTCTTGTTTGAGAACCCTAAACTCTGAATTCTCTATTTCCTTTCTGGTTATACACATCATGTGCATCCATGGCATTAAGACTAACTTCGCCCTCAAAAAGATCAATGAGAACTTAATTTTCATCTAAAAAAATATGAGTTGGTGCAAATTTAACAGGTACTTAGTGATCCAGATCGATAAATAGAAAAATCCTCACCAAAACAAAATAAATACCAATAAATTCAACAACTTGAGGTAATTATCACTTTGTAAAAATAGATATGACTCGCATTTTTGATACAACTACAATGGTATTTCATTAATGTTGAGCAGCGTCACTGTCCTGATTTTAGAGTTCGTATAGGAACAAAATTCTCAACAATTAAAAAGCCCTCATTTTTATATCAGAAACAAAAAAGGCACTCCCTTGAAATGAGTGCCTTTGAGCTTTTTTTATCTGTATTTACTTACGAAATAAGGGCTATTAGATCTTCTTCTGTTCTTATTTCGATACCTAAATCTTGTGCTTTAGTTAATTTAGAACCCGCAGCTTCACCGGCAAACAAGATGTCCGTTTTCTTCGATACGCTACCCGTCACTTTCGCACCTAATGCTTGTAACGCAGCTTTAGCTTCACTTCGACCTAATTGCGACAATGAGCCTGTTAACACAACGACTTTACCTTCTAATGGTAGCTCTTGGTCATCGGCAGCTTCTTTGATGATTGGCCAATTCACACCTAGCTCTATCAGCTGATCGACGACCGCTCTGTTTTTCTCTTGTGAGAAGAAGCTGGTGATATGGCTAGCAACGATGTCACCAATATCTGACACTTCAACTAATTGTTCATGAGTAGCTGCTTGAACCAGTTCCAACGTCTTAAAGTGTTGCGCTAAGTTCATCGCTGTCGCCTCACCGACTTCACGAATACCGAGTGAATAGAGGAAACGCGCTAACGTCGTGTCTTTAGCTTTATTCAACGCACTCACGACGTTCTGTGCCGATTTAGGCCCCATTCGGTCAAGAACAGTAATCACGCCAGCACTTAGCTTAAATAAATCAGCAGGTGTTTCGACCATTTCACGGTCCACAAGCTGCTCAATAACTTTCACGCCCAGTCCATCAACGTCTAGCGCCTTTCTAGAAACAAAGTGTTTAAGTGCTTCTTTACGCTGCGCCTGACACACTAGACCGCCAGTACAACGCGCTACAGCTTCCCCCTCGACACGCTCAACCGTAGAGCTACATACAGGGCAAGCATCAGGGAAAACAATGTCTCTAGCCGTTTCAGGGCGACGATCTAGTACAACAGCCACAATTTGCGGAATAACATCACCTGCACGGCGAATAATAACGCTGTCGCCTACCTTCACGCCTAAACGCGCAATCTCATCGGCATTGTGTAAAGTGGCATTGCTGACTGTCACGCCACCAACGAAGATAGGTTCAAGTTTAGCAACCGGCGTAATAGCACCAGTACGGCCCACCTGAAATTCAACGTCATTGAGCAGTGTAATCTCTTCTTGAGCTGGAAACTTATAAGCAATTGCCCAACGTGGCGCTCTAGCAACAAAACCAAGCACTTCTTGAGCCTCGATATCGTCGACTTTGATAACAACGCCATCAATCTCGTAAGCCAGAGCATCACGACGAGTCATAATATCTTGGTAATAGGCTTTCACGTCTTCGAGAGAGCTCAGTTGCTTAGTCTCGGGGCACATAGGTAAGCCCCAACCTTTAAGCTGTAAAAAGCGTTGGTAGTGACTATTTGATAGCTCAGCGCCTTGTACAACACCGACACTGTATGCGTAGAAAGCTAGCGGACGTTTCGCAGTAATACGAGAATCAAGCTGACGCAGGCTACCTGCGGCGGCATTACGTGGGTTAACAAATACTTTCTCGCCTTTCTTCAACGCCATCTCATTCAACTTATCGAAACCCGCTTTTGGCATAAACACTTCGCCACGAACTTCAATACGCTGCGGCCAGCCTTCACCTTGTAACTTAAGTGGGATAGAGCTGATCGTACGCACGTTTTCAGTGATGTTTTCACCCGTCGCACCGTCACCACGTGTCGCAGCCTGAACTAAAATACCATTCACATAGAGTAGGCTAACTGCAAGGCCATCAAGCTTAGGTTCACAACAGAAAGTCTTGAGGTTAGCGGTTGGCGCTCTATCAGACATTCGCTTATTGAACGCATCCAAATCTTCATCAGAGAAAGCATTGTCCAGAGAAAGCATTGGGATCTCATGAGTCACTTGAGTGAAACCATCGAGAGGCTGACCACCAACACGTTGGCTCGGAGAATCTACCGTCACTAGTTCCGGGTTCTCTTCTTCGATCTTTAGCAATTGCTGCATTAATCGATCGTACTCGACATCAGGGATCTCAGGGCTATCTTCTACGTAATAACGAACGGCGTGATAATGCAGAGTTTCTCTTAACTGCTCTAAGGTAACTTGAATCGATTCTTTCATATCATTCTCTATCGTGATTGAAATATCAAAAAGGGCTCCCTTAGGAGCCCTTTTCTATAAATATAGATTATTTACAAGGCTAAACAATACGGCTAGGCATTCGATGCCGTCATAAAGTCTCTGATTTGCTTGCGGTAGTCAGATAAACGGTTTGGTGTCATTAAGTTGCGTGACTCATCCAACACGTTTCCGCCCATATCGTCAGCAATTTTCTGCGCCGCACTCAGCATCACATTGAAGTTTTGATCAGCTTGACCATAACAAGGCAACGTCATAAAGAACGAAATACCTTTAGTCGTGAAGTCAGCAGGATCATCATGTTCTAGCGTTCCTGGCTGCATCATGTTTGCAACGCTGAAAATAACCTTTGGTGCATCTGTAGATTGTGCAAAGCAGTGGTAAATAGACATCTCACCATAAGTTAAACCGTTGTTCTCCATGCTGCGGAAAAGTTCAGTCCCAACGAATGGGATCTCTCCAGCACAGTGAACATTAAGAACGATCACTTCTAAACCAAGTTCTTCATCTGGTTTTGCTTCTTCAACAGTCGCACTTTGCGGAGTCACGACTTCTTTCGCAACAACGGGCTCTCTTTGAGTAAGCGTTTCGTTTGGAACGACTGGCTCATCAACTGTTTCAGAAGGCTCTTCAAACGAACCGTACTGCACTTTAAAGCCGGCATGGTTTTCTTTTTGCTCGTCAGTCAACTCAAAGCTTGGGACTTCAGGCTCAACGTCCTTCTCTTCCTCAATCACTTCAGGTTCACTTTCAACCTTAATTGGGTCTTCTACGCTGAAAGAAGGAAGATCATTTAATTCGATATCATCTTCGTAAGCTTCTTTCGCTTGTAGCGCTGTTAGCGGATCTGAGTCGATCAGCGGATCAGTATCAGAGGGTGAAACAGCAAAATCCGGCTCTTTACGTTCTTTTCGGATTATCTCAAAATCATCTTCTGGGGCGAATGAACGGTTTGGAATAGTTTCTGCTTCATCTAAGCTGTCGTTATCAAGCTTACCGAGCGGCTTATCTCCAAACTTTGCTTTCCCTTCTTTTTTACTCGTCCATAGACCATGGAACAATAATGCGGCGATAGCTAATGCGCCAACAATAATGAGTACAAATCGCAATTCCTGCATTTTTCGCTCTCAGCTTTCTTAGTCAACTAGCTATAAACACGCTGTCACTAAGTTGGGTTAATTTGGCTAATCTCACTACTCTATCAAAAGTAGCCACTGTTTTAGAACAACTTAATACAATTAGTTCCTTACATGGTGTGATTTTCACCACGCTTTTTTTCTTAATTTCGGTCGAGTACACTAGACATGTTTGCTATTTAACCAAATTCACATGTGACCTAATTTAAATATGACTATTGAATCTGTTCCCCGCTCCGGCTTTGGCTATTTTATTTTCGGAATAAAAATCGCTTTATCACCGAGCATTCGTAAGTTTGTACTAATGCCACTTATCGCGAACGTGTTACTCGTTGGTGGTGCCTTGTTTTATATCTTCTCCAACCTAAACACTTGGATTGAAGGTTGGATTGGTGCATTGCCAAGTTTCTTGTCGTGGTTGTCATACATTTTATGGCCATTACTTGTGTTAACCGTCTTGGCCACATTCTCGTATTTCTTTAGCACGCTCGCTAACTTCATTGCCGCACCGTTCAACGGTTTACTCGCGGAAAAAGTTGAAGAGTTGTTGAGCGGTAAAAAAGTTAATGACGATGGTTTACTTGATGTCCTCAAAGATACCCCACGTATATTAGCGAGAGAATGGCGCAAGCTTGTCTACATTCTGCCAAAAGCGATCGGTTTATTCCTACTTTTGTTAATTCCAGCACTAGGGCAAACCGTTGCTCCGTTTTTATGGTTCATTTTCACAGCATGGATGTTAGCGATTCAATACGCCGACTACCCGTTCGATAACCATAAAATCAAATTTGATGACATGAGAAACAATTTGAAACAAAAACAAGGCAAGAGCTACAGCTTTGGCGCACTTGTTTCTGTGTTCACCACAATTCCAATTCTAAACCTGATCGTAATGCCCGTTGCCGTTTGCGGCGCGACGGCAATGTGGGTTGCTGAGTTTAAAGACCAAGCTCTGCGTTCTCGTCTATAATTCTCGTCTATTACCCCGCCTATACTTCCTAGTTTCGCCTATCTTTTTGAAGTTCTGATTTCAATAAAGATAGGCGTGAATTCTGCTACATATCTATATGATATAACTTTTTAATCCTTTTACCTTTTTTTCAACTTGTTTAATCTAAATTCAAGCTGAATAAACATCGTAAGACACTAGACGGTAAAGTGATTGATATACTACGTTTAGTTCTGTCATTAAATGAAGGAATATCGCATGAGCAAGATCTACGAAGACAACACCCTAACGATTGGTAACACACCTCTAGTCCGCCTTAACAAAGTAAGCAAAGGTAACGTCCTAGCTAAGATCGAAGCTCGTAACCCAAGCTTCAGTGTTAAGTGCCGTATCGGTTCTAATATGATCTGGGAAGCAGAAAAAGCAGGTACGCTTAAGCCAGGTATCGAGCTTGTTGAACCTACCAGTGGTAACACAGGTGTTGCACTTGCATTCGTAGCAGCAGCACGGGGTTACAAACTAACGCTAACTATGCCTGAATCAATGAGCCTAGAACGTCGTAAGCTGCTTAAAGCGCTTGGCGCAAACCTTGTGCTAACTGAAGCACCAAAAGGCATGAACGGCGCGATTGCTAAAGCAGAAGAGATTGTTGCTTCAGACCCAGACAAGTACCTACTACTTCAACAGTTCAACAACCCTGCTAACCCACAGATTCACGAGCAGACGACTGGTCCTGAAATTTGGGAAGCAACAGACGGCGAAATCGACGTGTTTGTAGCGGGTGTTGGTACGGGCGGTACTATCACTGGTACGAGTCGTTACATTAAAGGTGAAAAAGGCAAAGCGATTACTTCAGTCGCGGTTGAGCCCGCAGAGTCTCCAGTGATTGCACAGGCACTTGCAGGTGAAGAAATCAAACCAGCTCCACACAAAATTCAAGGTATCGGTGCAGGTTTCATCCCTGGAAACCTAGATTTAGAGATTATTGACCGTGTTGAATCGGTAACTTCTGAAGAAGCGATTGAGATGGCTCAACGCCTAATGAAAGAAGAAGGTATTCTTGCAGGCATCTCATCTGGCGCGGCAGTTGTAGCAGCAAACAGAATCGCCGAACTACCTGAATTTGCAGGAAAAACTATCGTTACTGTACTACCAAGCTCTGGTGAGCGTTACCTAAGCACAGCCCTATTTGCTGGCATCTTTACGGAAAAAGAGAACCAACAATAATATGTGGTCAAATCAATTTTTCGTCCAAAAAAGCCCCGTTTAGGGGCTTTTTTGTTGATCCCTGCCCCACCTTTGGTAATATCAGGTCTGTTTTATTTTTCGCTTCAAAATAAAAGAAGCAATAAACAAATTCTGAAAGTCATGAGTACTCAGCAAAAGACGACCATGGCTGGATAAAAATTTATAACCAGTCTAAGTTCTAACACGAACATGGCGTACTAGCCTCTAGCGCATTTGGGCTAAAGCAGTTAAGCTAATCTGGTTACAAACTTACAAAAAATAAATTAATTGGGGTATATAAAATGTACGAGAAGCAAGTAGAAATCACAGCAGAAAACGGTCTTCACACTCGTCCAGCTGCACAGTTCGTTAAAGAAGCAAAATCTTTCGACGCTGACATCACAGTGACTTCTAACGGCAAAAGCGCTAGCGCGAAAAGCCTGTTCAAACTACAAACTTTAGGCCTAGTAAAAGGTACTAACGTTACTATTTCAGCTGAAGGTCCTCAAGCTCAGCAAGCAGTAGACCACCTAGTTGCTCTTATGGATCAACTACACTAATACGGTCTCCTTCTTTCAAAGCCATTTTGCATAGCAAAGTGGCTTTGTTCGAAATAGATAGGAATAAGCGCGACATTAGTCGACGACTTAAAGTCACACACTCTCCCGTTTACAGTTGAACAACTAAGGTAAGGCTATGATTTCAGGCATCCTAGCATCTCCCGGTATTGCTTTCGGTAAAGCACTACTACTTCAAGAAGATGAAATTGTCCTAAACACTCAATCTATCTCTGACGACCAAGTTGAAGCAGAAGTACAGCGTTTCTTTGACGCTCGTAACAAATCTTCTCAACAGCTTGAAGTTGTTAAGCAAAAAGCACTTGAAACTTTTGGCGAAGAAAAAGAAGCAATCTTTGAAGGCCACATCATGCTGCTTGAAGATGAAGAGCTAGAAGAAGAGATTTTAGCACTCATCAAGAAAGAAAAAATGCACGCAGACAACGCGATCCACACTGTGATCGAAGAGCAAGCTTGTGCGCTTGAATCTCTTGATGATGAGTACCTAAAAGAACGTGCAACTGATATCCGCGATATCGGTACTCGTTTCGTTAAAAATGCTCTAGGCATCAACATTGTGTCTCTATCAGACATCAGTGAAGAAGTTATCCTAGTAGCTTACGACCTAACGCCATCTGAAACTGCACAAATCAACCTAGACTACGTTCTTGGTTTCGCTTGTGACATCGGCGGTCGTACATCTCATACTTCAATCATGGCACGTTCTCTTGAGCTTCCAGCTATCGTTGGTACTAACGATATCACTAAGCAAGTTAAGAACGGCGACATGCTTGTGCTAGACGCGATGAACAACAAAATCATCATCAACCCTTCTGAAGCTGAATTAGCAGAAGCTAAGAAAATCAAAGCAGATTTTGAAGCAGAAGCGGCTGAACTAGCAAAACTAAAAGATTTGCATGCTGAAACTCTAGACGGTCACCGTGTAGAAGTTTGCGGCAACATCGGTACAGTAAAAGACTGTGACGGTATCCTGCGTAACGGCGGTGAAGGCGTTGGTCTGTACCGTACTGAATTCCTATTTATGGACCGTGACGCGCTTCCTACTGAAGAAGAGCAATACGTTGCTTACAAAGAAGTAGCAGAAGCAATGGAAGGCGAGTCAGTGATTATCCGTACTATGGATATCGGTGGCGACAAAGACCTACCATACATGGACCTTCCACAAGAGATGAACCCGTTCCTAGGCTGGCGTGCAGTACGTATCAGCTTGGATCGTCGTGAAATCCTACGTGACCAACTACGTGGCATCTTACGTGCATCTGCACACGGTAAACTACGTATCATGTTCCCAATGATCATTTCTGTTGAAGAGATCCGTGAACTGAAAAAAGCAATCGAAGAGTACAAAGTTGAACTTCGCGCTGAAGGCCTAGCTTTCGATGAAGAAATCGAAATCGGCGTAATGGTTGAGACTCCAGCAGCTGCTGCAATCGCACACCACCTAGCGAAAGAAGTATCTTTCTTCTCTATCGGTACTAACGACCTAACGCAATACACTCTTGCGGTAGACCGTGGTAACGAAATGATTTCTCACCTATACAACCCACTATCTCCTGCTGTCCTTACAGTAATCAAGCAAGTGATCGACGCATCACACGCTGAAGGTAAGTGGACTGGTATGTGTGGTGAGCTTGCTGGAGATGAGCGTGCAACGCTACTTCTTCTTGGTATGGGTCTAGATGAGTTCTCTATGAGCGGTATCTCTATCCCTAAAGTTAAGAAAGTAATCCGTAACTCTAACTTCGCTGAAGTTAAAGCTATGGCTGACGAAGCACTATCTCTACCAACAGCTGCTGAAATTGAAGCTTGCGTAGAAAAGTTCATCGCTGAGAAAACTCAGTAATCGCCAATCGCTTAATAACGTTAGACGGCTAAAAATAGTCGTCTAATTTGTTAGATTGGTATAGTATATTCTACAGAATAAAACTAAACGTTAGGAGCATGACACAATGGGTCTGTTTGACAAACTGAAAAAGCTTGTATCTGATGACAGCGCTGATGCTGGTGCAATCGAAATCATCGCACCTCTTTCTGGTGAAATCGTAAACATCGAAGATGTGCCAGATGTAGTTTTCGCTGAAAAAATCGTTGGTGACGGCATCGCGATCAAACCAGCTGGCGACAAAATGGTAGCTCCAGTTAACGGTACTATCGGTAAGATCTTCGAAACTAACCACGCATTCTCTATCGAGTCTGACGACGGTGTTGAGCTTTTCGTTCACTTCGGTATCGATACTGTTGAACTTAAAGGCGAAGGCTTCACTCGTGTAGCTGAAGAAGGTCAATCTGTTAAAGCTGGTGACACTATCATCACTTTCGACCTAGCGCTTCTAGAAGAGAAAGCGAAATCTACGCTTACTCCAGTTGTTATCTCTAACATGGACGAAATCAAAGAGCTGAACAAGCTTTCTGGTTCTGTAACTGTTGGCGAAACTCCAGTTCTTAAAGTAACTAAGTAATCTCGATTACTTATCTGCTTTAATTAAAACGCTACCTAAGGGTGGCGTTTTTTGTGCCTGTTAAATAGCTCAAGTTCCTTGATTACTACTCCTCACCTTGCTGAAAACAACCCCTCAATAACCCACAGTGATACCCAACTCTTAATTACCAACATAACCCTACATTGTTATTAAACCACGTTAAGCGAGATCCTAAGCGAAGTTTCCACACGATGACCACGCAGTGTTAATTTCGACAAGCACCCGGACTTTGATATCTCATAAAGCAGATTCCTGATACCTCGTTCTACTCGGTTCTGGAATGACGGCATCTACACTTGTCAACTTATGATTAACCCGTCATTCCCTACAGTGAGGAACGAACGTGATAGGGAATCTCGCTTTTGCTTCTGTTTACCCGCACTACACTTTTCCAAATACACCTTCACCAAATTTCAGGCAATAAAAAACCCAGCCGAAGCTGGGTTTGTTTAGCGCTCATCTCTCACCACGAGCTAATTTGTGGAAGCCTTACGTTAACGCTTTGTCTCAACAACACTTATAGTCAACGTGGCTTTTCAATCGATTAACCTAGTAGGCTAAGTGCCGAGTTCGGTGCTTGCTTCGCTTGAGCAAGAATCGAGCTTGAAGCTTGAGAAAGGATCTGAGACTTAGTCATCTGAGTCGTTTCTTTCGCGAAGTCGGTATCTTTAATACGGCTCTTAGATGCGTTAACGTTCTCGTTAATGTTGTCTA
>NZ_JBFSVE010000028.1:0-65790 GCF_041467715.1 Vibrio sp. 10N.247.311.14 | reverse complement strand
CTCAGGCCTTGAAAGCCGCTTAACAGAAATGTCCAACTTTACGGGGTCACTTCAAACTGCGGGCTTTTTATACGTTTTAGGTAGAGCGGCGACGATTAACTGCTAGCGAGTTCTGATAGGGCGTTTTCAATTGCGATGGCTCTGCGTTTCTCTTGTTCTTCTCGAATATCTTTGCCTTTAAAACCATCGGTAATGATCGCTTTTACTTCGACTTGAAGCGCCGCTTGGTAGGCGACTTCAAAGCGCGCTTTTTGAGGATAAGGCTGATCTTGTAATCCTTTTCGGCCTGCGTGGTCGGCCTGGCAGCAAAGTAGTATATCGTCGAGCCTATCTGGCTTGCGCCAAACATCGAACTTGTTGAGAACCTTGAGAAAGGTGGTTGGTTTGAGCTCGCCTGCGCGGTGGATATTAGAATGTTGCTCGCACACTAACAACGCAAGGTCTCTGAACTCATTGGGCACTCTCACTCGCTCACACAGTTTCTTGATTATCTTAACACCTGTGTGGCAGTGCATTTTATGGCTTGGCCATTCAGCTTGTGGTGTGACGCCTTTACCTAAGTCATGCACTTGAGCTGCAAAGCGTACCGGTAGCGATGGGCTTAATAGTGCGGCTTGCTGAGCAACCATCAGAGTGTGAATACCCGTGTCGATTTCAGGGTGCCATTTTTCAGGTTGAGGGACGCCAAATAGAGCGTCAATCTCAGGTAATACGACTGCCAATGCACCACACTCTTTCAATACAGAGAGGAACACTTCAGGGTGCGGTGTACTAAGAGACTTATGCCACTCTTGCCAAACTCGCTCTGCAGTAAGGTGTGCCAGCTCACCAGATTGGACGATCTCACTCATCATATCCATGGTTTCAGGTGCAACCGTGAAGTTAAGATGGTGAAGCTTGGCGGCGAAGCGAGCCACACGCAGTACACGAAGAGGGTCTTCAACAAAAGCGTCTGAAACGTGTCTTAAGATACGATCCGAGAGATCTTTTTGGCCATGGTAAGGATCGTAAAGCTGGCCTTTATCGTCTTGAGCAATGGCGTTGATGGTCAGATCTCGACGCATCAGGTCTTCTTCCAAACTCACGTCTGGCGCGAAGTAACATTCGAAGCCTGTGTAACCAGAGCCTGATTTTCTCTCAGTGCGAGCCAGTGCGTGCTCTTCTTTGGTTTTTGGGTGCAAGAATACCGGGAAATCTTTTCCCACAGCAGTAAAGCCAAGGTTTTCCATCTCTTGAGGGGTACTCCCTACCACGACCCAATCTCTATCATAACTATCAATATTGAGCAGCTTATCGCGCACTGCTCCACCGACTAGATAGCGTTGTAGCCCGTTGTCTTTTGGTAGGCTATCGTAAATTTGCAACTTATCACCTCGAAATGTTTTATCACTGCTGGACTTTACTGCAAGCAATGGTACTTTCCATTAATCGTAATTATAGGGCAGCACATGTATAAGGAATATTTTGGCTTCGTTGAGATGCCATTTTCGATTGTACCAAATTCTCGCTACTTGTTTTTGAGTCAGCGCCATCAAGAAGCGATGCAGAACCTACAAGCCGGTTTAGGCGAAGGTGGGGGCTTTGCGATGCTTACTGGTGAGGTCGGTACAGGAAAAACAACGGTCGCCAAAGCGATGTTGTCATCACTCGATAATCAGACTCAAGCTGGCCTTATACTCAACCCTACGTTTTCGAATACGGATTTACTGGAAGCTATCTGTGATGAGTTTGAGGTCGAGTACCCTGAACAAGCATCGTTGAAACAGCTGAGTCAGGCCATTCATCACTTCCTGCTCGATAGTCATGCTGAAGGCATTCAAACCTTATTGGTGATTGATGAAGCCCAACATCTCGCAGCTGATGTGTTGGAGCAGCTGCGCCTTCTGACCAACTTAGAAACTGACAGTCGCAAGCTGTTAAAAGTACTGTTGGTCGGCCAACCGGAATTACAACAGCACTTACAAACCACTCAATTACGTCAGCTAGCTCAGCGCATTACAGGTCGCTATCACCTACTGCCTCTTAATACTGAAGAAACTGGCAAGTACATCGCGTTTCGTTTGGAAACGGCGGGTGGCGAGCAGATGCTGTTTTCGAATCGTTCAATCAAGCTGATCGCCCAATATACTCATGGTATTCCAAGGCTCATTAACTTGGTGTGTGACAAAGCCCTGCAATTGGCTTTTCATGATGGTGAGCCATTACCGAACAATGAAACGGTTAACCGAGCGTGTCAGCAAGTTATGTCGTTTCAAGCCGATGTGTATCATGTCGAAAAACCTCGAGCTTCTCACGTAGTACCTAAGTTATTCCAATACGCAGGGATTGCTACATTAAGTGTCGGCCTCGCAATGGCGACCTTTAATTTTGCTCCAAGCTATATCAATTCATGGCAGTCGGTTGAGACTTCAAGTGAAATGAAAACAGAAGTGTCTGCACAGACTCAGCGCTCTTTGGTGGCGAATGAACCTCAGTTGGTTGCTGAGCCAAAACCTTCCAAGTTTGCTTTGCCACAAGATATTCAACAGCACTTGATGCAGGGAACCAATCGTTCTCTAGCTATCAAAGATTTGTATACGCTCTGGGGGTATCAGTCTTCACTGCGTGATGGCTTGTGCTTAAGTGAGCCGCAAAGTGTCTTTGTGTGCGAGCAACAACAGTCAAATTTGGATACATTGTTAGAGCTTGGCGTACCCGTGGTCCTTAATCTGGATATCGATCAAGAGCCAGTGTTTGCTGTGCTTTATGGTGCGTCTGAGGAGTCTGTCGAGCTCCTCGTTAACGAAAAGCTCTTGGTGATGCCAAAGCGTACCTTAAAGAAAATCTGGCAAGGTGATTATGTCGCGATTTGGAAACAGCCACTCAGAGAGACGCTCAAAGAGGGTTACCAAGGCGAGGCGATTGCACTGCTTGATCTGCTATTGTCTGAAGTTTTGGGTGAAGACGTATCGGGCAGTGATGTATTTGACTATGAGTTAAAAATGAAAATTGAAGCGTTTCAAATGTGGCAAGGGATGTCTGTCGATGGCATTGCAGGAAAACGCACACTGGCAAGATTACAAAGATTGGCTCAACTCGATTCGCCTAAGTTGATGTCACTCGATGGAGGCGCAAGTTAATGTCACGCATTATGCATGAGCTTAATCAGTCGTCTGCTAAGCAGCCGCCTCTTAACCAAGCGTCTCTTAAACAATCATCTTTTAATAGCCCCAGCTTCAAAGGCTACCAAAATCATCATGTGCCAAGTTCTGTTAAAGGGATTAGCAATAAACGAGGCGCATCGTTAGCCATGGGGCTACTGCTTATCTTAGTGCCTTCTTTGTTGGTGGGTGGTGTTCTGGCTTATCAATCGTATAACCAACAACAAAACTCGGCTAGCCAAGCTGCGTTGGTGATTCTGCCTGAATCAAAATCTCAATCAGACCTTGAGCCTCAAATCGCTGGTGCTGATATAGCCAATGTGGATGCTGTGTCAGTGGATGCAGAAGATGAAGTATTATTCGCAGTTCGCCCAGCACCAGTAAGCCAACCTTTGAAAGCACTGCCACGCCAAGAGATGTATGCACAGATTGATTCTGGCGCTAATCGTGCAAACACCGCTGGTGGCTCAGCAGTGATCTTCGCTAATGCTGATAACAACACTCAAATGACAGCCAGTTCTGAATCGTCATCCGTTCAGCCAGGCGCGAGTGATGAAACGACTGCTCTGCAATCAAGCACTGATCAGCAATCAAATAGTGACTTACAATCGGACAGTGATCTGCTGCAAGGGCTAGACCTCAGTGAGTTGCCACCTGATTTGGCATTGAAGCTTGAATCCATTATGGGGGAGCAACAAAGCACTCCTGAGCCGATGGACTCTAGACCCGCAGGGCAAAGAGGCTCTCAGGTTATTGAGTTGGAAACGCACACCAATAGCTTATCAGGCGTCCTTCCTAAGTTAGACCTACAAACTCATATGTACTCGAGCAGCGAGACCAAACGTTGGGTAAAAGTGAACGGCCAAGAAGTGGCGCAAGGAGATTGGATTGGACAAGACATTCAATTACTAGAGATTAAGCCACAATCAGTGATCATAGAGTTCAATCAACAGAAGATAGAAATCCCGGCTCTGTACGAGTGGAAAGGTTAGCGATTTCTATACGTATTTAGATAACAGACAAATAAAAAGGAGCACCTCGGTGCTCCTTTTTGATATTCGATACTGAATTTACTGTACCTGATACAAGCGTTAAGTCTACGCCCAACCGTTTGGTGATTTTCTGCGACGAGGCATGATGTGTGGCAGAACAAGGCCTAGAAGTAGACCAATACCCGCAACACCACCACCGTACATGAAGTACTTCAATAGTAGGTCGTCTTTTTGAGTGTCTAGCTTAGCGCGCAGTTCACGGTTCTCTGTTTGAGAACTCGTTAGCTGTTGGCTAATTTCACTGTAGTTCTGTTCTAGTTCAGCAATCTGCTTGTTACGAGAATCTAGAGAGCTTGCTAGGCCAGCTTTTTCGCTGTCAGCACTCTGACGAGCATTCGCTAGCTTGCCTTTAACTTCCGTCAGCTCTTTCTCTAGCTTAGGCATACGCAGTGCCATGCTTTCTTGAGTGCTTACAAACTTGCTTTCAACCCAACCTTTACGGCCACGGTTGTCTTGAATTTGGGTGTAACCCGTACTCTTGTTAGTTTGTAGGAATGTAATCTTTTCACCAGCATCAACACTACCGATGATACGGAATGTGTTGTTTGGGCCAGAATGCATATAAGTAAATAGTTTGTCAGCAATATAACGGTCTTGTGCAAAGGCAGCTGGAGCCGCAAGCATTGCGAACAAAACTAAGCTAATCAGTTTTTTCACAGTAAATCCCTTAACGATTCAAATTGGGTAGGCGTATGAGTCAGCCTCAATCAGCAAATAATATTTAGTTTCTTTATGCGGTGCAACAAAGAAGGGAGGCAAAGCCTCCCTTTCTGTGCGTTTGAGTCAATAATGACATGGCATTTACATATCGTTACTGAAGCTCACACTGTTCTGACGCTAGTATTCACTAACGCAGTCGCGATTACATAGTAAACGCAGCTTGAATTCCGTAGAAGAACACAACAGCAAGTAGAGCACCTGCAGGTAGTGTCACAATCCAAGAAGCCACGATATTACGTACAACGCCTAAGTTTAGTGCTGCGATACCACGAGCAAAACCAACACCTAAAACAGCACCAACGAGTGTTTGTGTAGTAGAGATTGGAAGGCCAGTACCTGAAGCTAGTACAACCGTACATGCAGTTGCAAGTTGTGCAGCAAAGCCACGGCTTGGTGTTAGTTCTGTAATACCAGTACCAACGGTTGCCATTACTTTATGACCCATTGTTGCAAGACCAACAACGATACCGAATCCACCTAGAGGAAGAATCCACCATGCGATAGTACTCTTACCTGTGATTTCACCCATGTGCTCAACGGTTGATACAACAGCAGACAGTGGACCAATCGCGTTCGCAACGTCGTTTGAACCGTGTGCAAATGCCATCGCACAAGCTGTGATAACCATGAGTACAGAGAAGATGCCTTCAACACCTGCAAAGCCGTGGTCTTCTTCGCGGTTAGCGAATTTCTTCTGGATGTATAGGTAACCGCCGATCATTACAAGCGCAGAAACGCCAGCAGCCCAAACCCATGCTTCAGTGTTGCTTAGGTGAAGACCAACGTGCTTAAGGCCTTTCTTGATGGTTACAAGTGCAATTACCATTGTTGTAATGAACATGTATACCGGTACAAAGCGTTTCGCGTTAAATAGCGGGTTCTCTGTATCAAAAATCAGTCGTTGAGCACTTACAAATATGACGTAAGCGAAGAAGCCGGAAATAACGGGTGTGATAATCCAACTACCCACAATACCTTGAACACTGTTCCAGTCTACAGCTTCAGTACCTACAGAAATACACGCAAAACCGATGATTGCACCGATGATTGAGTGAGTCGTAGAAACCGGCCAGCCCATGTAAGAAGCGAGAAGTAGCCATGTACCAGCAGCAAGAAGTGCTGACATCATGCCGTACACAAGTACATCTGGTTGATGAGCGAATAGAGACGTTTCGATAACACCTTTACGGATCGTGTCTGTTACTTCGCCGCCCGCAAGGTAAGCACCTGCGAATTCAAAGATCATTGCGATAATGATCGCTTGTTTAACGGTTAAAGCTTTAGAGCCTACTGAGGTGCCCATTGCGTTCGCAACGTCATTTGCACCAATACCAATAGCCATCAAGAAACCGAAAGCTGCTGCAACAATAATCAGGACAGTGCCGTAGTTAGCAAGGATATCCATCGTAATACCTAGTTGTTTGATAACAAGCGGAACAAATTTAGACGCAAAAAACCGCTCAGCGAGAGGAATACTCAGCGCATAAGTGGTTTGTTCAAAAAATGCTCTTTGTTATATGGTTAACGTATGATTTAAGATCGAGAAAGCATTACTTCAAGACGAGCGCCTACACGCTGTGCTTGATCTGCAATACCACCAACCCATTCAAGAATTTTGTATAAGAACATGATATCAACTGGATTCAGATCGCCTTCAATTGCCATTAGTTGTTGGCGTAGTTCGATCTGCATCGCATCCGTGTCATCTTCAATTACATCTAATTGATGAATCATTTCGGCAACGAGTGTTACTTCACGGCCTTTAAAGCCAGTCTCAAGTAATTCGTCTAATTCATTGATTACGTTTTGTGCTTGGTTCGCTGCATCTAGACAACGTTTAACGTAAGCGATGAAGTTTTCTTGCATAGGAGCAGGAATGACAAGTTGACGACCATATACACGGCCAGCAATGTCTTTCGCTAGGTTTGCGAGTTTGTCTTGTTGCGTTAATAGCTCCAACATATCGGTGCGATCAACTGGCATAAACAAACCACGAGGAAGTTTAAGGCGAATTTCACGTTTTAGTACGTCAGCTTCTTTCTCAAGGTGAGAAATTTGAGCTCGAATTTCTGATGCTTTTTCCCAGTCACCTTTTGAAGAAACTTCAAAGAAATTAACTAGGTGAGAACAACATTCGTTCACGCATACTACGTGACGCTGCAAAGGTTTAATTGGGGACTTTGCAAATAACCCCATAATTGTATTTACTGGCATGGTCATCCAACCTAATAAATAATAACCTTAAAACAACATACACCATATTCATGGTGAAATGTTAAGCGATGGCTACAAAGTCGCGCATGTTAACCTAATCAATCTCTCATTAAAACTGTTTTAGATCATCATAAGGGCGATATTTCTGACTTGCCGACTTTTCAAATTGACAATATCCTGTCCCTATCTTCACAGAAAGGTATAACTATGGAAACCGAGATAGAACTGAAGTTTTTTGTTTCTCCTGAATTTTCAGAGACTTTACGCAATAAAATTGCTGAAACTAAAGTACTTCAGCACAGTTGTCGTGAGCTAGGTAACATCTACTTTGACACCGCTGACAACTGGCTACGTAAGCACGATACAGGCTTACGCATTCGACGCTTTGATGACGTATTTGTACAAACCGTAAAGACTGCTGGTCGTGTGGTTGCTGGCCTGCATCAAAGGCCTGAATACAATGCAGAACACGACAGCAACGAACCTAAGCTAGCCCTGCACCCAGAGGATATCTGGCCAACAGGTAAAGACATCGAAACGTTGCAAGCTGAGCTGACTCCTCTGTTCTCTACCAACTTCACGCGTGAGCAGTGGTTGATTGGTATGCCTGATGGTAGCCAAGTCGAGGTCGCATTCGATCAAGGCTTTGTTGAATCAGGCGACCTGCAAGAACCGATTTGCGAAGTCGAATTGGAACTTAAATCCGGTCAAACGGATGCGCTATTTACATTGTCTCGCCAATTCTGCGAACAAGGTGGCATGCGTTTGGGTAACCTAAGTAAAGCAGCTAAGGGTTACCGTCTTGCTCAAGGTTATCAAGGAGATGAAGTTACTCCTTTGACCTTAGTTGATACTGACAAAAGTGATACCGTTGAATCGTGTTTTATTCAATCTTTAGAGCATGCTCTCGCTCATTGGCATTATCACGAGCAGATTTTCACAGAGCGTCAATCGATTGAAGCTTTGCATGAGATCAGTCACTCGCTGAGTTTTATTCGCCAAACTTTCACTATCTATGGCGGCATTGTCCCTAGACGAGCAAGTGCGATTTTACGTCAAGAGTTGAAGTGGCTTGAGCAAGAGCTCGACTGGCTGAAAAGCTATGATCACTTCGAAGACTTGCTGGAAGATAAAGGCCATGTACTACGTAAACTCGATGCGCGTAAGTTCTTAGTCGCTGAGCTTAAAGAGATGCAAGAGCAACTGCCAGATCGTGAAGATCTGCTTACCTTGCTGAGTTCTGCTCGATACACTGGGTTATTATTAGATCTGAGCCGTTGGATCTTGTCTCGTGGCTGGCAACCTTTCTTAGATGAAAAAGCACGTGAGCAAATGGCTCGTGGTATCGAATGGTTTTCCGTGCAGCAACTCGATCGCACATGGGCCGATTTGATGGAAGCTTTCCCGCCAGAGCGAGTGATGACTAGCCAAGCGTATATTGATCAGCAATACCGTTTGATGCGTAATCTGTATTCTGGCGTTGGTTTCGCGAGTTTGTATGATGACGATGAACGAAACAGCTTCCGCTTGCCATGGGCCGATATGGTGCAAGGCATTGATGACTTGCTGGCACTTAAAACATTAGAGCCTTTGACTGAGAAGCTGGAAGGCGATGAGAAGCTTCAGCTAGAGCGTTGGTTAGCTCGTCAAGAAGTGTCCATTCTGCATGCGATGGAACAGACACGCCAAATCAGTGTTGAGGTTGAGCCATACTGGCAAGACTAAACTCGATACCTGTATCAATAGAAGTATGAATTTGAAAATAGGGCTCGGGCCCTATTTTTTTGTTTGTTGCTCAAGTTTTTCGAGTCGCTCTAAGATTTTCTGTTGCTGCTCGATGATCTTCTCAAGGTGTTTCTCTTTGTTTTCCGCTCGTTGATTCTCATGATGAGTTGGGGAGGTGATCAAAGAAGTAATCAAGCCTGAAATCATACCAAACACACCGACACCGCAAATGATCACCAGAGAGGCGACTAATTTTCCCGAGCTCGTGACTGGATAATGATCGCCATATCCCACCGTACTGATGGTAACGAAAGCCCACCATAAAGCATCTTGGCCAGTGGTGATGTTGGCGTTCGGATCTTTGTGTTCCAATAGCAGGATCGTGCCAGCACCGATAGTCAGTAAGATCACCAAAAGCAGAATGATGGAAGCGAAAGTGGTCTCTTTCCTATTACGAAATAACTCTCTGAAAATACGTTTACTTGAACGCAGAACTAAGATGACTCGCAGAATTTGAAAAATACGGGCGAAACGAAGAGGCTCGATCATTGGGATACTTGCTAAGAAATCGATCCAGTGTACTTTTAGAAATTCTTTTTTGTTTTGTGATCTAAATAGATCAATTGTGAGCTGAAAAAGAAAAACACTACAGATTATAAAATCGAGGCCGATAAGGACTTGTTTCGATTCTTTATCGATCGGTACGAACAATAAGCCTGAGATCACAAATAACGCTAAGAAAGAGAGAATCAGTGACAATAAGCTCATCGGCTTGGTGGCGTCTTTGGTATTATTCAACATTCATACGAGGCTCAAAATAAATCGCGAACTTTGACTGACATAGCCACCTCGCGGATATAGAAGCCATCAATATATAAGAATTAATGGAGAACTGACAATGACTAAACTGTCATTCAAGCCGTGGGAAAGGGTAATCTCTGACGTTCGTCTCGTTCCAAAAATGGTCATGTTGATGATATTCAGCACTATCTTGATCATTTCGAAGCAGCTATGGGACGCAAGTACGTTTTACGATTCATTGCTTGCTGTAACGAACAATGCGCAAGTCGCACAACAGCATTACGAGACTTACCTAGTTCAAGTGGCTTGGCAAACAGCCTTGATGATCATTGTGTTTGTGGTTCTTCTGTTAGCAGCGGCGCGCGTTATGCTGCGCCAGACTCAATACCTTAATGACGCCATTAAAACCATGGCAGATAAGAACTTTTCAGTGCCGATTCAAATGGACTGTAAAGATGAATACGGCGATGTGGCACGCGAACTTGAAAAAACTCGCGTCCAACTGAACGACATGATCAAAACTCAGGTGGCCTCTTCTGATGAGCTGTTTGCTCTGACGGAAGTGATGACCATCAGCATGTCTGAAACCAAAGAGTCAGCTCAAGAAGAGTTCAACGAGATCGATCAACTGGCAACAGCAATGAGTGAGATGACGTCGACGGTGCAAACTGTCGCTGAGCATGCACAAAGCGCTTCGTCATTGACTGAACAGGCATCAGGCCAAGCTCTTACTGGTCAGAAGTTCGTTCAAGGATCAGTGTCTAAGATGAGTGAGCTATCTTCAGATATCGCAGCATCTGCAGCAGCGGTAAACCAAGTAGAAGAACGCGTTGACTCAATTGGCAGTGTGGTTGGTACTATCCAAGGCATTTCAGAACAGACAAACCTACTAGCATTGAACGCTGCAATTGAAGCGGCACGTGCCGGTGAAGCGGGTCGTGGTTTTGCGGTTGTTGCTGATGAGGTTCGTAACCTTGCACAGCGCACTCAGCAAGCGACGGTAGAGATTCAAGACATGATCAGTCATCTACAAAGCAGCGCTAACTCTGCGGTAGAACTGATGGAGAAGAGTGTTGTTGAAGCGGCTGAAGGTGTTGATCTGGTGACTAACGCGGGAAGTGAGCTTGACGGCATTGTAAGCCAAGTCAATCAAATCAATGATATGAACTTCCAGATCGCGACCGCTGCAGGCCAACAGAGCAGTGTTGCTGAAGAGATGAGCGTCAACCTGACCAATGTACGCGAGCTTGTTGAAGCTTCAGTTGTGGTGGTTGGTGAACTGCTCGAGACCTCTCAGCTTATGGAAAGTAACGCGCAAGAACTCGACGGTAAGATTAAGCAATTTAAGGTTTAGTCCTCAGCACCCAATCTTCATCCGTCAAAGGCTAATTCCCAGAGACTGTTTCTCGGTTGTAAGCTCAACCAGATAAGTTAATCGATAAAACGCCCACATTGCTAATGTGGGCGTTTTTTATTGGCGTAACTTTGGTATAACTTATCTTTGGTTATGAAAACTCGTTATTGAAGAACTGAATCGATAAACCGATTGTTCGGCGCGCAGCTTATACAAGGAAGAAACATGCCATTGCCTTCTCAACTCATCACTCACTCCCAGTCTGCTTTTGAGCAATTATTAGAGCATCAAAGTGAAGCCATCAATACTTGGTCTGAGCCACTGACTGAAGATCTTAAACGTGTACTCGGTTTAAGCTGTTTTATTGGTGATTGCCTGCAGCGTGATACGGTTTTATGTGGTGACTTACCTAATATGTTGGCATGCGAAGAACGCGCTGAAGGATACCGAGAACGCTTGGCTGAATTACTTTCTAGTTGCACCGATGAAATGAGCGGTCAGCGCGTGCTGCGTCAATTCCGAAATCGAGAAATGACCTACATTGCTTGGCGTGATTTTATGGGTTCGTGGGAGCTAGAGCAGAGCCTAAATCATCTATCGATGTTGGCTGAGGCGATGATCTTCGAAACCTACCAATGGCAGTACGATATTTGTTGTAAAGAGTGGGGCACACCTTGTAATGAACAAGGCGAAGCACAGCCGATGTTGATCATTGGTATGGGCAAGCTAGGGGGCGGTGAGCTTAACTTCTCTTCCGATATCGATCTGATCTTCACCTACCCAGAGAATGGTGAAACCCAAGGTGCAAGACGCAGCATTGCCAATGCGCAGTTCTTTACACGTCTCGGGCAACGTATTATTAAGGCGCTTGATCAGCAAACCTTCGATGGATTCTGTTATCGAGTAGACATGCGCCTGCGTCCATTCGGTGAGAGTGGTCCACTGGTCATGAGTTACGCTGCGCTAGAAGATTACTATCAAGAACAAGGTCGCGATTGGGAACGCTACGCTATGGTCAAAGCGCGTGTGATGGGCAGTGAGATGTACCCTGAGTATCAAGAGCTTCGCCAAATGCTACGCCCGTTTGTGTTCCGCCGTTATATTGATTTTAGTGCGATTCAATCTCTGCGCCGAATGAAGTCTATGATCAGCAGCGAAGTGCGTCGTCGTGGTCTCTCGAACAACATCAAGCTTGGCTCTGGTGGTATTCGTGAAGTTGAGTTTATCGCACAAGTCTTCCAATTGATTCGTGGTGGACGCGAGCCTAGCTTACGCGGTCGAGGGTTACTCGAAACCTTAAGTGCGATTGAATCCCTTCATCTGCTAGAGTCTGAAGAGGTGGGGCACCTACGTGAAGCTTATCTGTTTTTGCGTCGCCTTGAGAACCTGTTACAAGCCATGGCTGATAAGCAAACTCAAACCTTACCTGACGGTGAATTCGAACAACTGCAGCTTGCGGTTGCCATGCAATTTTCCGATTGGGATAGCTTGATTGTGGCAACTCGCGCCCATATGGCGAATGTACATACCGTGTTCGAAGACCTAATTGGCGTTGATGAAGATGACGCTAATCCGATCGCGAGCCACTTTAGCGAGTTGTGGGATATGGCCCATAAACCCGATGTAATTGAGCACGTGTTGGAACACGACATTGCGGTCGCGAGCCCGCCTGATGCGGCGAAAACGATCATTCAGTTTAAAGCCGATTTGGCTAAAAAGACTCTTGGCCCTCGTGGGCGGGAAGTCCTCAATCGACTGATGCCGAAAGTGTTTCAAGCGCTGTACACCGCTAAGGATGCCGAGTTTGGTTTGTCGCGAGTACTGCATCTGCTGCATAAAATCGTTACGCGTACCACTTACCTTGAACTACTAGATGAACACCCTGCCGCGTTGACTCAGCTAGTTCGCCTGTGTACGGCAAGCCCGATGATTTCGGAGCAGTTGGGTCGTTATCCAATTCTGTTAGATGAACTTATCGACCCTCAGCAACTCTACAATCCCGTGCCTTTAGAGTCTTACAAGACCGAGTTGCGTGATTATCTAGCCCGTATCCCTGAAGATGATATGGAGCAACAGATGGAAGGTCTGCGTCAGTTTAAGCAGACCTGTATATTGAGAATTGCAGCCGCGGATATTGCGGGTGCTCTACCTGTCATGAAGGTCAGTGATCACCTGACCTACTTAGCAGAAGCCATTGTGGAGGCGGGGGTCAATCAAGCTTGGTTACAAGTATCCGCCAAGTTTGGTGAACCGACCCATGTTAAAGATCGCGAAGGTCGCGGTTTTGCTGTCGTTGGTTATGGCAAAGTCGGTGGTTGGGAGCTTGGTTATAACTCCGATCTCGATATCGTGTTCATGCACGACTGCCCGGTACACATCTATACTGATGGAAAGAAAGAGATCGATGGACGCCAATTCTACTTAAGATTAGCGCAGCGTATTATTCATATTTTCTCGACCAGAACTGCTTCTGGCATTTTGTACGAAGTCGATACTCGCCTACGCCCTTCTGGTGCATCTGGTCTATTGGTGAGTCCAACCGATGCCTTTGACGAGTATCAGCACAATGACGCGTGGACATGGGAGCACCAGGCCCTCACTCGTGCTCGTATGATTTACGGTGATGACTTATTGGTATCTGCGTTTAACAAAACTAGGCATGAGGTTTTGTGCTTGCCACGAGATGAGGCAACACTCAAAAAGTCAGTTGTGGATATGCGTGAAAAAATGCGTGGCCATTTAGGCGGTAAAAAAGCCGATCGATTCATGCTTAAACAAGATGCGGGCGGTATTACTGATATTGAGTTCTTGGCGCAATACTTAGTGCTGAGATACAGCAACGAGAAACCTAAGCTTACTCGTTGGTGTGACAATGTGAGAATCTTTGAAAGCTTGTTGTCGCAAGGGATAATGGACGAGCAACAAGGTATGGCATTGACCCATGCTTATACAACATTAAGAGATGAAATCCACCACCGTAATCTACTTAATCTTGATGCGGATGTGGCGATTGAAAAGTTTGAAATGGAAAGAGAACATGTTGTTCAAGCATGGAAGCAGTGGATGGAAGCATAACCCAGTCATACAGTAATGACGGATGTACCTATCTTGATAGGCTTTTACTCATTTATCTATAGTTTAGCCTCTGTAATCAGTGTGCTAGACTCTAGCCAGATTCGATTTTTGGAGATCCATAATGAAACCAATTCTACCTGACTACAGCCAATCAGGCGTTCTTGTTGTCGGTGACGTAATGCTTGACCGTTACTGGTATGGTCCAACTGGCCGTATTTCACCAGAAGCGCCTGTACCCGTTGTAAAAGTAGAAAATAACGAAGAGCGTCCTGGTGGTGCAGCCAACGTAGCAATGAATATTGCTTCTCTTGGTGGCCATGCTCATATCGTTGGTTTGACCGGTAAAGATGAGCCTGCTGAGGTGTTAAAAAATACCTTAGGCGCACTAAAGGTTAAATGTGATTTCGTTGAGTTAGAAGATTACCCAACCATTACTAAACTGCGAGTGATGAGCCGTGGTCAGCAGCTAATTCGCCTTGATTTTGAAGATAAATTTGAGAATACGGATCCTGAGCTGGTTTTATCTCGTATGGAGCAAGCGCTTCCAAATGTGCGCTCGGTAATTCTATCTGATTACGCAAAAGGTGCGTTGGAGCACGTGCAGAGCTTTATCCAAAAAGCGCGCGCAGCAAAAGTTCCTGTGTTTATCGACCCGAAAGGCGCAGACTTTGAACGCTACCGTGGAGCAACGTTGCTTACACCAAACATGGCTGAGTTCGAGTTGGTGGCTGGCAAAGTAAAATCTGAAGAAGAAATGATCGAAAAAGGACTCGCACTGATCGAAGAGTTTGATTTTGAAGCATTGCTAGTGACTCGTAGTGAACATGGTATGACTTTATTACGTAAAGGTCAGGCACCATTCCACTTGCCAACCCAAGCGAAAGAAGTGTACGACGTAACTGGTGCTGGTGATACGGTTATCTCAGTACTGGCTGCGTCTGTTGCAGCTGGTAAGCCATTGGATGAGGCGTGTGCATTAGCGAACGCTGCAGCTGGTGTCGTTGTTGGTAAGCTAGGTACGTCAACGTTATCCACGATTGAGCTAGCGGAAGCGATTCACGGTAGTCAAGACACAGACTACGGTGTTATCTCTGAAGCGGCACTGGTTGAAGCGGTGAAGCGTGCTCGTGCGAAAGGCGAGAAGGTGGTGATGACCAATGGCTGCTTTGATATTCTACATGCTGGTCATGTTTCTTACATGAATCACGCGGCTGAGCTGGGCGATCGTTTGATCGTTGCGGTAAATACCGATGAATCAGTGAAACGCTTGAAAGGCCCTGGTCGCCCTGTGAACCCAACTGATCGTCGTATGGCGGTATTGGCTGGCTTAGGTGCAGTTGATTGGGTTGTGCCATTCTCTGAAGATACCCCTCAACGTTTAATCTCTGAGGTACTGCCAAGCATTCTTGTGAAAGGTGGTGATTACAAGCCTGAAGAGATTGCTGGTGGTGCGGAAGTGATTGCTGCTGGTGGTGAAGTGAAAGTACTTAACTTTGAAGATGGTTGCTCTACCACTGAAATCATTAAAGCGATTAAAGGTGGTCGAGGCTAGTTTTTAGTTTTTGGCGTTAAGCTTTTAGTTAGGCAGTAAATCTCGCTTTAATCGATAATAAAAATGCCGCTCAATGAGCGGCATTTTTGTAACGGTAACTTGAGTAATTAAGAGTTACTTACTTGCTACTTTTAGACCTGCGTTTACATCAACAATGTCTTGTTCGCTTAGCGTACCAACTGCTTGACGAAGCTGAAGTACACTTAGGATGTAGTTGTAACGAGCATCTGAAAGGTTTTTGTTCGCATCATATAGACGACGAGTCGAATCTAGTACGTCAACGATAGTACGAGTACCTACATCAAAACCAGCTTCTGTTGCTTCTAGAGCAGACTGAGCAGAAACTACAGACTGTTCGTAAGCGCGTAGAGCACCGATCGAAGCGCTGATGTTGTTGTTGAATGCACGTACGTCTTTTACAACGCTACGGTAAGTTGCTTCTAGATCTTCACTTGCTGCAACGTAGTTGTATTCAGCCTGTTTAGTCAATGAAGTTGTGTTACCACCCGTGTATAGAGGTACAACTAAGTTCAAACCAATGTTTAGGTTGTCTTGGTCGTAATCTTGGGTGCTGTTTGATTGATCTGAAACAGCGTAGCTACCATCTAGGGTTAAGCTTGGTAGGTGACCAGAGCTTGCTAGAGAGATGTTGTCTTTTGCTACGTCTTGAGAGATACGTGCAGCCAATAAGCTAAGGTTCTTTTGTTCTGCTTGTTCAACAAGTGCAACTGCAGACTCAGAAGATTTGCTTGCTGAGAAACGATCAGTATCTAGGATGCTTAGGTTAGAGTGTTCCTGACCTGTAATCTCACGAAGACCTTCGTAGCTATTCGTTAGGTCGTTCTCTGCAAGAACTTCATCAGCCAAAACACCATCGTACTGAGCTTGCGCATCATGTACATCGGTGATTGCTGAAAGACCTACTTCAAAACGTTGCTTAGTTTGTTCTAGTTGACGAGCAACCGCTGCTTTCTCTGCACGAACAAATTCTAGGTTATCTTGAGCGCGAAGCACTTCGAAGTATGCTGTCGCAACACGAAGGATCAAGGCTTGTTGTTCTGCCGCGTAAGCTGAATCAGATTGACGAGCGGTTTTCTCTGCCGTATCTAGTGTGATCCATGAAGAACGCTGGTAAAGCTCTTGGCTGAAGCCGATAGCAGCTCCCCAAGTGTTGTTATCAATGCTTGAATTACCAACACCTGATGTATCTCGATCACCACGATTAATGTCGTAGTTTGCTGTTAGGTTGATTTGCGGTAACAAAGAGCTACGACTTGACGTTACTGCTTCAAAAGCGGCATCGCGCTGCGCTGCTGAACGAAGAAGTTGTGGATCGTTCTGTTTTGCTTGGTCGTAAACTTCAGCTAGCGTATCAGCAAAAGCTGACGAACTCAGGCTGCCAATTGCTGCACTGATAAATAGTGGAAGCAGTTTTTTCATTTTCCTATTCCTGCCTTTTATGGAATTTTCTTTAGAAGAGTTTAACCCAGTTTGGTGGTAATTTACTCGAAACTTTGCACTTTTTTACAGTTAACTGTCCACTTGTGCAATATTTTTTTTAAAACTTAACTTTAATTATAAATTTTATATAAAAAGTTGAACCTTATCCTTGGTAGTTAACTCGGACAATGAGTAAACTATAAAGATCACTTAGTGAGGTACCAAATGCAACAGTATGACAATCAACGACATGAGTTTACTCCGCAAGATGTGGAAATAGTCTCAAAAGAGACGCTGTTTCGTGGTTTTTTCAAAATGGTTAAGTACACATTTAAACATAGACTGTTTGAGGGCGGCTGGAGCCAACCAATAGAGCGAGAGATGTTTGAGCGTGGACATGCTGCCGCTTTGCTACCTTATGATCCTGTGCGTGACGAAGTTGTGATCGTCGAACAGATCCGTGTTGGTGCCCTAGAGCATGAGAACCCATGGCAATACGAAATTGTTGCTGGGATCATTGATACCGATGAATCACCACAAGATGTCGCTCGTCGTGAGGCAATGGAAGAAGCCGGAGTCGAAGTCGGATCTGTATTGCCTATTACTTCGTATTATCCTTCATCTGGTGGTTGCTCTGAAAAGCTCGACGTCTTTGTTGGCTGTGTTGATGCAACGACAGCCAAAGGGGTACACGGATTGGACTACGAAGGTGAAGACATTCGTGTACAAGTGATGAGTCGCGAAGCTGCTTATCAGTTGGTAAAAGATGGTGTATTTGAAAATGGAGCCACGATCATTGCGCTACAGTGGCTACAATTGAACTACCAAGAATTACAGTCAGAGTGGATAGATTAACGTCATGCCAAATATCGCGGTCAAAAAAACGTATCATGTTGATCTTGCTGAATTGATGCGAGTTTACGAGACTAACTATGCCAAACTGAACGCTTTGTTACCGGTTGGGCATGAGGTTGGTGACGTTCGCTGTTACCAAGCCGTTAATATGGTGTATCAATTGACAGTGAATGAGGTCACAAAATACACCACATTAATAGATATATGTCAGAGTGACGCGATGCCAGTGTTTCCTTTGCCAAAAATGTCTGTCAGGCTATATCACGACGCTCGAGTTGCAGAAGTGTGCGCTAGCGGGGATTTTTCGCGAGTCAAAGCGAAATATGACTATCCCAACACTAAGCTTCTGCAAAAGGACGAGAAATTTCAATTGAATAAATTTCTTGGGGAATGGTTAACGTTTTGTTTAAAAACGGGTATCAGCCGAACCCCAATTGCCTTTTAATTGAGCCTATTTATCAACACTTTTAAAGTCTAAACAGTAACGTATCTGGATTTGTTATTTTGGAATTATCACACACTTCAAAATTTGATGAGAGCACTATTAAGCTTGTGCAGCTAACGGACACGCATTTATTTGCGCCGAGCAATGGCAGCTTATTAAGCATCAACACTCAAGATAGCTTTCGTGCTGTAGTCGATGGCATTGTTAGTCAGGGCTTTGACTATCAAGCGATTTTAGCAACCGGTGATATATCTCAAGATCACAGTGCTGAGTCGTACCAGAAATTTGAGTCAGGGATTCAGCCTTTGGAAAAGCCATGCTATTGGCTGCCAGGGAACCATGACTTTAAGCCTAATATGGGCAGTGTTTTACCATCACCACAAATACAGTGTGTTGAGCATGTCTTGCTAGGCGATAACTGGCAGATGGTGATGCTAGACTCGCAGGTGGTTGGTGTGCCTCATGGTCGCCTCAGCGATCAACAGCTTGACCTATTAGAACAGAAGCTGACGGAGTTCCCTGAACGTAATACCTTGGTTCTATTGCACCACCATCCATTGTTGGTTGGCAGCGCATGGTTAGATCAACATAACCTAAAAGACGCCGATCAATTTTGGGATGTGGTTCAACAGCACACCAATGTTAAAGCCGTACTGTGTGGTCACGTTCATCAAGACATGAACCGAGATCATCATGGTGTACAAGTCATGGCAACACCGTCGACTTGTGTGCAATTCAAACCTAACTCAGATGACTTCGCGGTTGATACTTTGTCTCCGGGCTGGAGAGAGATTGAATTACATCAAGACGGTACCGTTAGCACGCAAGTTCGTCGTCTGCCTCATGGGCAGTTCTTGCCTGATTTTAAGGCTGCTGGTTACTAATGAAGGCGGTTATTGATGCCAGGCTCTAATCAACAAGCTAATAAGCCATCGCTGCTTCTCTATATTCACGGATTTAACAGCTCATCACGTTCTCATAAAGCGAATGTGATGGCAGATTACTGTGCGGAGCATCGCGCTGATATTAAAGTCGTAACCCCTCAACTGCCGAGTTTCCCTCAACAAGCGGCACTTCATTTACAGCAGCTGGTGGAGCAATACAAAGAGCAATATCAAATAGCGTTGGTCGGTAGCTCGCTGGGTGGCTATCTTTCAACATGGCTGAATAGCCACTATGGTTTTAAAGCGGTGGTTGTAAACCCAGCAGTGAAGCCGTATGAGCTTCTTGCTGACTATTTAGGTGAACAAGTAAACCCATACACAGATGAACGATATGTACTGGAAACAAAACATATTGATGAACTGAAGGCGTTAGAGGTTTCGGCTATCGCTAAGCCGAGCGACTTCTGGTTACTTCAGCAAACGGAAGACGAAGTTCTGGATTACCGACAAGCGGTAGAGAAGTACCAAGGTGCAACACAGACAGTAGAAGAGGGCGGGGATCATAGCTTTGTTGATTTTGAACGCTACCCACAACAAATCATCACCTTTCTAAATCTTTAATCTGTTCCACCAACCAAGTGATTTTCTCTTGTTTGCCTGTTATTTCATCTATCAATGGTGAAATATCATAGTTTGATGTCTTAGTTTTTGAACTAGCTTGACATCATTACTCAGCTTCCAGACTATATTCCCCAATACTTCGCTCGTTCGCTCTACTATGACGGTTCATAGTAATGATTCTGCTTTAGTGAAACTGGAGCCAGCGAACTGACGCAAACTTTTTGAGTAAACTCCGTATTATGACTGAACAATATAATGCAAAAGACCTCGAGGTACTTGAAGGTCTCGACCCTGTGCGACACCGCCCGGGAATGTATACCGAGACAGAAAGACCTAACCACCTTGCCCAAGAAGTCATTGATAACTCGGTCGATGAAGCACTAGCGGGACACGCTAAGAAGATCAAAGTGGTACTTCATGCAGACCAATCGTTAGAAGTTACCGATGACGGCCGTGGTATGCCTGTCGATATCCACCCTGAAAAAGGGATCTCAGGTGTTGAGCTGATTTTAACTAAGCTCCACTCTGGCGGTAAATTCTCGAATAACAACTATAAGTTCTCTGGTGGTCTGCACGGTGTAGGTATCTCGGTTGTAAACGCGCTGTCAAAACGTGTTGAAGTGACCGTACGCCGAGAAGGTCAGGTTCACGAGATCGCACTTGAAGGCGGTCATGCAGTAACAGAGCTTACTGTGACGGGCACTTGTGGTCATCGTAACAGTGGTACATCAGTACATTTCTGGCCTGATCCTAAGTACTTCGATAGCCCTAAATTCTCGACACTTCGTCTGATTAACAACCTACGTGCAAAAGCAGTGCTTTGCCCAGGTTTAGAAATTACCTTTATCGACAAAGTCGGTGGTGAAGAGCATAAATGGTTCTATGAAGATGGTCTAAAAGACTACCTTGCCGAAGGCGTGAAAGGTTACACCTTGCTGCCTGAAGAACCGTATGTTGGCGAATTCGTTGCTGAAACAGAAATGGCAAACTGGGCGATCATCTGGCAGCCAGAAGGCGGCGACATGATCACCGAAAGTTACGTGAACTTAGTACCGACTAAACAAGGTGGTACACACGTAAACGGTCTTCGCCAAGGTCTTCTTGATGCAATGCGTGAGTTCTGTGAATTCCGTAATTTGCTGCCGCGTGGCGTTAAGCTAACGGGCGACGATATCTTCGATCGCTGTTCGTACGTACTGTCGGTGAAGATGCAAGATCCGCAGTTTGCTGGTCAAACAAAAGAGCGCTTGTCTTCACGTCAAACTGCTGCGTTTGTGTCTGGTGTGGTAAAAGATGCGTTTAGCCTGTGGTTGAACGAAAAGCCACAACTGGCAGAACAGCTAGCAGAAGCTTGTATTGCGAATGCCCACCGCCGTATGCGCGCAAGCAAAAAGGTTGTGCGTAAGAAAATCGCTTCAGGCCCAGCACTGCCGGGTAAGCTAACTGACTGTTCAGTTCAAGACTTAAGCCGTACCGAAATCTTCTTCGTGGAAGGGGACTCGGCGGGTGGTTCTGCTAAACAAGCACGTGATCGTGAGTTCCAAGCAGTTATGCCACTTCGCGGTAAGATCCTAAATACATGGGAAGTGTCAGCAGACCAAGTATTGGCTTCGCAAGAAGTGCACGACATCTCGGTGGCTCTAGGCATCGACCCGGACAACGATGATTTATCCGGCCTGCGTTACGGTAAGATCTGTATCCTTGCCGATGCGGACTCGGATGGTCTTCATATCGCGACACTGCTGTGTGCTTTGTTTACTCGCCATTTCCATGCATTAGTTGAAGCGGGTCATATCTATGTGGCAATGCCTCCTCTGTATCGTATCGATTGCGGTAAAGAAGTGTTCTACGCACTCGATGACGCAGAGAAAGACGGTGTGCTTGAGCGACTATCGCAGAAGAAAGCCAAGATCAACGTGCAACGATTCAAAGGTCTGGGTGAAATGAACCCACTTCAGTTGCGTGAAACCACCATGGATCCAAACACTCGTCGCCTTGTGCAGTTAACGATTGATGACAGCGAAGCAACCAACGAGATGATGGACATGCTGCTTGGTAAGAAACGTGCAGATGATCGCCGTACATGGCTACAGACTAACGGTGATATGGCCGAGGTATAATGGATGTCTAACGAAATTACATATGATGGCGTTGAACAGCTGCCAATGCGCAAGTTCACCGAAGATGCCTACTTAAATTACTCAATGTACGTGATCATGGATCGTGCATTGCCGTATATCGGTGATGGCTTGAAGCCAGTACAGCGTCGTATTATCTACGCGATGTCTGAGCTAGGCTTATCGGCTGCATCGAAATACAAAAAATCAGCACGTACCGTTGGTGACGTATTAGGTAAGTATCACCCACATGGTGACTCTGCTTGTTACGAAGCGATGGTATTGATGGCGCAGCCTTTCTCTTACCGCTACCCATTGGTAGATGGTCAAGGTAACTGGGGTGCTCCTGATGATCCGAAATCGTTCGCTGCGATGCGTTATACCGAAGCCAAATTATCTAAGTTTGCTGAGGTTCTTCTAGGTGAACTAGGTCAAGGCACTGTTGACTGGCAACCAAACTTTGATGGCACGATGAAAGAGCCTCAAATGTTGCCTGCTCGCCTACCTCACATCCTACTTAACGGTATTACAGGTATCGCGGTAGGTATGGCGACCGATATTCCACCACACAACGTGCGTGAAGTCGCCAATGCAGCCATTCACCTAATTGATACGCCTAAGTCTGAGCTTTCAGACGTGATGGGTTTCATTCAAGGTCCAGATTACCCGACTGAAGCTGAGATTATCTCCCCGAAATCGGACATCGAAAAGATCTACCGTACTGGACGTGGCAGCATCAAGATGCGCGCGGTTTGGCACAAGGAAGGCTCTGATATTGTTATCACGGCTTTACCTCATCAAGTGTCAGGTGCGAAGTTACTTGAGCAAATCGCTAACCAGATGCGCGCTAAGAAGCTGCCAATGGTTGACGACTTGCGAGATGAATCGGATCACGAGAACCCAACGCGTATCGTTGTCGTTCCTCGTTCGAATCGTATCGACTGTGACCAATTGATGAGTCACCTGTTCGCGTCGACGGATCTAGAGAAAAACTTCCGCGTTAACTTGAACATGATTGGTTTAGATAATCGTCCTCAAGTTAAAGGCTTAGTTCAAATCCTGAAAGAGTGGATCGAGTTCCGTCGCACAACGGTTCGCCGTCGTTTGCAGTACCGTTTAGATAAAGTACTGGCACGCTTGCACATCTTAGAAGGTTTGCTTGCTGCTTATCTTAATATCGATGAAGTGATTGAGATCATTCGTACAGAAGACGAACCATGTCCTGTCCTAATGAGCCGTTTCAACATTTCTGAAATTCAAGCCAATGCGATTCTTGATATTAAACTTCGTAACTTAGCTAAGTTAGAAGAGTTTAAAATCCGAGCGGAACAAGAAGAGCTTGAAGCTGAACGTGAGAAGCTTGAAAAGCTACTCGGTTCAGAGCGTCGCTTGAATACGCTGATCAAGAAAGAAATCCAAGCAGATGCGGATAAATACGGCGATGATCGTCGTTCACCTCTGATTGAGCGCGCTGAAGCGAAAGCGCTAACAGAGCGCGACTTAGTACCAAGCGAACCAATCACGGTTGTGTTGTCTGAGAAAGGTTGGATTCGTCATGCCAAGGGGCATGAAGTTGACGCTGAAGGTTTGAACTACAAATCGGGTGATAAATTCTTAGCGAGTGCTAAGGGTAAGAGTAACCAACAAGCGGTGTTCCTCGGCAGTGATGGTCGAAGCTACTCCCTTGAGTCACATTCATTACCGTCGGCGCGAAGCCAAGGTGAGCCAATTACAGGCCGCTTGAACGTCAGCCCAGGTACTTCTATTCGCCAAGTGGTGATGGGAGAGAATGAACAATTATGGTTAGTCGGTTCTGATGCAGGTTATGGTTTTGTTTGTAAGGGTAGCGATCTGCTGTCCAAGAACAAGAGCGGTAAAGCCTTGGTTAACTTGCCACAAGCTTCTGAAGTGATGATGCCAAGCCCTATTGCTGACTTGGACAGTAATCAGATTCTGGCGATTACTAACCAAGGTCGTATGTTGTTGTTCCCGATTAAAGATCTCCCTCAGCTGAGCAAAGGTAAAGGCAACAAGATCATCAACATCCCTTCTGCGAAAGCAAAAGAGCGTGAAGAGTTTGTCTCACATCTTATGGCTATCCCAGAGAATGCGACGCTGACTATCTACGCCGGTAAACGTAAGCTTGGTTTGAAACCTGCGGATCTTGAAAACTTCCGTGGTGAACGTGGTCGTCGTGGTGGTCTACTGCCTAGAGGACTACAGCGAGTGACTCGCATCGATATCGAAGAGCAAAGTGAATCGTAGAGATACTTGAAACAATCTTTAGATAAAAGAAAACCCAGCCTATGAGCTGGGTTTTTTGTACTTGTGTATTAGCAGCTTGAATCATTGCTTACAGAGTTTGCTCTACAGGCGAGTATCTTCGGCGATGGTCACCTTTAAGGTTTTGCTTTCACCTTGGCGCAATATACCCACATCGATAACTGTACCAGGTCGCAGGTCGGTAACGATGTCCATTACACTCTGGCGACCATTTACTTGGTTATCGTTGATACTGACAATAATGTCTTGAGCTTCAAAACCCGCATCGGCAGCCGGACCATTAGGGTCTATCCCCAACACAACGATCCCGCCGATATTCTTAGTACCCAACATGCGTGAGGTGACTGAGTTGATGTCTTGTCCATCGATACCAATATAGCCACGAATCACACGACCATCGGCGATGATCTTTTCCATGATTTTATTAGCAAGCGGATAGGGGATAGCGAATGAGATCCCATAGGTTTCCATGTCGGTAGCTTGCTGGAAAGAGGCGGTATTGATACCGACTAGCTCACCTTGTGAGTTCACCAGTGCGCCACCTGAGTTACCTTCATTGATTGCCGCATCGGTCTGGATAAAGGCTTGATGGCCATCGGCACTGATCGAAGAACGGCCGGTTGCAGAGATGATACCAAAGGTTGTTGTTTGACCTAGGTTGTATGGGTTACCGATAGCCAGTACAACATCACCGACATTGGCTTTGTAATTAGGATTGAGTGGGATCACCGGTAGATTATCACCGCTGACTCTAAGTATCGCGATATCGGTGCGTTTGTCTGAACCGACAAGTTGCGCAGCTGCTACTCGGCCATCTTGAAGTGCCACAACTATTTGGTCTGCTTGAGCCACCACATGGAAGTTGGTAATGATGTAGCCTTTCTCGCTAACAATCACCCCAGAGCCCAAACCTTGTGTGAGCAGTTTGTTTCGATCGCTTTCAGCGTATTTACGGCTATAAATGTTAACCACTGCAGGCGCCGCGCGGCGAACTGCTTGGTTAAATGAAATCTGAAGAGAGCCAATATTATCGACTTTAGGGCTAGTGACGTCAGCGACAATCGCTGGTCTTAAGCTCGGGAAGGCGAGAAGAATAAGCGCCGCTGAAACGAGTCCAAGGGAAATAGAACGAAATAGAAAGGACAGCATGTTTCCCTCTTCAACAAGTAAGGTGTGAAGCCTCCATCAATGGATGACTGATTTGATTACAAGTGAAGCATAGCATTTTGATTGATCTAAAGAAAAGGGAGACTGAGTAAGTTTAAAGCAAACTTACTGAGCCTCCCTGTAATTGCGCTGACGTAAGACTATCGAATCACAAGATAGATAGTTCGGTCGCCTCGCTGGATATTAAGCGCCAGTACACCAGGTTGTTTTTCAAGAATCTCTCTAAACTCAGCAAGGTTCTTAACGGGCTGGCGGTTTACTCCGATGATGATGTCATCTTTCAGGAGTTGATAGGCTTCGGCTGGTGAACCTTGAGCAACATTCGATACCTTGACGCCCGTTGCAGAGTCACTCTCTGTTGTGTTGGTTAACTCAGCACCAGCTAGTCCTTCATGGAGCTTCTCAGCTTGTGTTTTATTATTGGTGGATTCACCAAGCGTCACATCAAAGGTTTTGCTCTTACCGTCACGAACCACACCCAGTTCAATCTGCTTACCAGCGCCGAGTGTTGCGACCTTAGCTCTTAACTCGCTGAAGGTATCAATGCGTTTGCCATTAATAGAGACAATAATATCGCCCGCTTTCAGTCCTGCTTTATCGGCTGCGCTGTCAGGGACGATTTGGCTAACAAAGGCGCCCTTGCTTGATTCATAACCGAGTGCTTCTGCCAATTCAGAGGTCACTTCTCCGCCTTGAACGCCAAGCATGCCGCGTTTTACTTCACCGAAGTCGAGAATTTGTTCTGTCAGGTTTGTCATCATATTAGAAGGGATTGCAAAGCCGATACCGACATTACCTCCGTTAGGGCCAAGAATGGCGGTGTTGATACCAATTAGCTCACCGTTAAGGTTCACTAGCGCACCACCAGAGTTGCCGCTGTTGATTGCTGCATCGGTTTGAATGAAGTTTTCAAAGTTTTCTAGATTCAGGCCGCTACGGCCGAGTGCAGAAACAATACCGGATGTCACGGTTTGCCCAAGTCCGAATGGGTTACCGATCGCGACACTAAAATCACCAACTCTTAGTTTGTCTGAGTCTGCGACTTTTATCTGGGTCAGGTTTTTGGCTTCTTCTAATTTTAGCAGTGCGATATCAGACATCTGGTCGCCGCCGATTAGCTCAGCATCGTACTCTCGACCATCATGCAGTTTTACTTTGATATCGTCCGCACCATTAATGACATGGTAATTGGTCACGATATGACCTTTCTCGGCGTCAATGATGACACCAGAGCCTAATCCGCGGAAGGGACGCTCTCGTGTTTGTTCTGGACCAAAAAAGAATTGAAATTGTTCAGGGATTTGCTGACGTTGTACCTGTTTGCCTTCTACGGCAATACTAACCACAGCGGGGGTCACTTGTTCAAGCATAGGAGCAAGGCTCGGTAATTGTTCATTACCCACACTTAATGGCAGTGCGGCTGTTGCTTTAATGGGGGTGATGATTGAACTTAAGCTTAAAGTTAGCACTGATAAAGCAAGCAAAGGTTTTTTCATCATAAACTCCTCTCTAGTTAAGGTCTTAACCCTCTTATACGTTTAATAAGTATGATAAGTTTCAAATGACCTGAGTGAAAGTTATGACTCAAAAACCTTTGTAAAGTTCACAGAAGTGTTAAATGTTTACGATGCTTTTGCTGTAACAACATCGGGAGCATTCATGATTTCTTTCTTCTGCTCTGTAAATAAACCGGTTGCGCCATTAGCGTAATCTTTCGGTTGTTCCTCAAGTGTCGCCTCTTTTACTGAAGGCTTCTCTTGTGGCTTGTCCGAATGGGCAGCGGCTGTTTTCACAAACGGGTTATCTTGCTCTGGCAGGTTAGGAATCAGCTCTGAGCTTGTTTTTTCCATGTGTTGGTACAGTTTTGTGTAGTCTTTACCTAATGTGTCCAACATTTCTGCTGATTTCGCAAAGTGATCAGCCAGCTCTTGTCGCTGCTGCTCAAGGGCAAACTTTGCGCTATCCAATTCTTTCTGTACGTTCTTTTGTTTTTTGTATTCAGGTGTCATGAGACGAGAAATAGCGACCCCTAAAATAACTCCGACTAGTAAACCGGCAACGGCATACATCCAAGGCATAACAGCTCCTTATTATTGTTTTTTAACATGTTTGTTACTACTTAGTTACACGTGATACGGCTCCATGGTACTATGAGAAAGCCGCAGTATAAAGAGAAATGCGTGTGCGCTAGTTAGCAGTTTGATGCTGCATTATTCACCACATCACGTTATTCCTCGTACTGTTTGGGCTCATTTTTAGTTGTTGTCTGATATTGCTTTCATTGTGGAAATGTCGTCATGAATCCCATTAAAAAATACGAACAAGATATAAAAGAACATGGATTTCAAAGAGATCCAGCACAAGAGCAAGCCGTAAAATCTTTAGATGAACTCTTTCATCAATTTCAAGATTACATGAATACGCCCATTCCTCAACTGACTCGCTTCCAGAAATTACTAGGCAAAAAGCCAGAACTGCCACAACCACCGAAAGGTCTCTATTTTTGGGGTGGCGTAGGGCGAGGAAAAACGTACCTAATGGATACGTTCTATGATGCCTTACCGACCACTAAAAAAATGCGTGTTCACTTTCACCGCTTTATGTATCGAGTTCATGATGAGCTAAAGGCGCTAGGTAATGTGAGTGATCCATTGCCTTTAGTCGCAGACAAGTTGAAGGAAGAAGCGGACATTATCTGTTTCGACGAATTCTTTGTTTCAGACATCACCGATGCGATGATCCTAGGAACCTTGTTCCAAGAGTTATTCGCTCGAAACGCTATCTTGGTTGCGACCTCTAATATTCCACCTGCGGATCTGTATCGCAACGGGTTACAGCGAGCGCGTTTCTTACCTGCCATCAAGCTCATTCAAGACAACTGTCATATCCTTAATGTCGATAGTGGTATTGACTATCGTCTACGTACCTTAGAACAGGCTGAGATTTACCATTACCCGCTAGATAGCCAAGCGAATATTAATCTCGAAAAGTATTACGCTCAGCTCGTTGGTGAAGATAAAGAGAAGCTTAAGCAGATAGAGGTTAACCACCGTCAATTAGATGTAGTCGAAGCGAGTGATGGCGTACTGCATGGTACCTTTGCTCAGCTTTGTCAGTCGGCTCGTAGCCAGAACGACTATATTGAGTTGTCTCGGGTTTATCACACAGTTCTATTGGCGGATGTATTGCAAATGGGCGCGACTTCAGATGACGCTGCGAGGCGCTTCATTGCATTAGTTGATGAGTTCTACGAGCGCAATGTGAAGCTGATTATTTCAGCGGAAGTGGAGCTAGAAAAGCTATACACCCATGGTCAGCTAGAGTTTGAATTTAAACGTTGTCAGTCGCGTTTAATTGAAATGCAGAGCCATGAATATTTGGCAAAAGAACACTTAAGTTAGCTTTGATTATCTCGAATAAGAAATAGAATTAAAAAAATCGTGATTTTGTTCAAAAAGAGGTGATTTTTTCTTCGCTCTTCTCTATAATCCTGCGACCTACCGTTACTGCGGGCCTCTAGCGATGAGTAAAATCACGTTATGCCAAGAGTTTTCCAACACTCGAAGGGGTGATGAATGGTAACTCTTAGACAGTGGGAATACGCGAGTATTCCTTAAGTGTAAATTTTTTAAATAGGTAATTATTAGCATGAAAACTTTCGTTGCTAAACCAGAAACTGTAAAACGCGACTGGTATGTTGTAGACGCTGAAGGCAAAACTCTTGGCCGTCTAGCAAGTGAAATCGCTTCTCGCCTACGCGGCAAGCACAAAGCAGAATACACTCCTCACGTAGACACTGGTGATTACATCATCGTTGTTAACGCTGAGAAAGTTGCTGTAACTGGTAACAAAGCTAAGGGTAAGGTTTACTACCGTCACTCAGAGTTCCCAGGTGGTCTTAAAACTATCACTTTTGAAAAGCTAATTGCTAAGAAACCAGAAATGGTTCTAGAACTAGCAGTTAAAGGTATGCTTCCACGTGGTCCTCTAGGCCGCGCGATGTACCGTAAGCTTAAAGTGTACGCTGGTACTGAGCACAACCATGTTGCTCAACAGCCACAAGTACTAGACATCTAAGGGGATTATGAAAATGGCAGAGAATCAATACTACGGCACTGGTCGTCGCAAAAGCTCAGCAGCTCGTGTTTTCATCAAACCAGGCTCTGGTGAGATCGTAATCAACAAGCGTAGCCTTGATGTTTACTTCGGTCGTCCAACTTCTCGTATGGTTGTTAAGCAACCTCTTGAGCTAGTTGAACTAACTGAGAAACTTGACCTTTACATCACTGTTTCTGGTGGTGGTATTTCTGGTCAAGCTGGCGCAATCCGCCACGGTATCACTCGCGCTCTTATGGAGTACGATGAAACTCTACGTCCTGCTCTACGTGCAGCTGGCTACGTTACTCGTGACGCTCGTTGCGTTGAACGTAAGAAAGTTGGTCTACGTAAAGCACGTCGTAAACCTCAATTCTCTAAGCGTTAATTTTTCTTTACGAAAAAGTACACGCCCCCAGTTTTACGACTGGAATTGTGGTTCAAAGCTCGGCTATATGCCGGGCTTTTTGTTTTTATACCCCCTCTAAACGCTTTCCCTTCCTCGTTTTATTTCCAAATTCTTATATTTTGAAAGCTTTTGTAACCCAATGTGCGCTTTGCCTCATGATTGTTACAAAAAGGTAGCTTTATCTTGTCAAAAAGTAGGGTTTTATTTATCATTTGCCGTCAATAAATAGAACTAAATACATATTTTGTTAGCCATGCTCTTTAATCGGAATTATTTCAATCCACAAGGAGCAAATGGGAGAATGTTTGGATGAGCAACGCGCCTTTAAATAACGGTCGCAGGCGTTTCTTAACCGCAACAACAGCCGTTGTTGGTGGTTTAGGAGCAGCTGCTGTAGCCGTGCCTTTTATTAAATCATGGAATCCGAGTGCCAAGGCGAAAGCTGCGGGCGCGCCGGTGGAAGTGGAAGTCAGTAAGTTAGAACCGGGACAAATGGTTCGTGTCGAGTGGCAAGGTAAACCTGTATGGGTTGTACGCCGTGCTGAGTCGGTACTAGAAAACCTAAAATCGATCGGTGGTCAACTTCGTGACCCTCAATCTGAAGCTGAACAACAACCAGAATACGCACAGAACGAGTTCCGTTCAATTAAGCCGGAATTCTTCGTTGCTGTTGGTTTCTGTACGCACTTAGGTTGTTCTCCAACTTACCTGCCGGATTCTTTTGCAGAACAAGTTCAGGGTGTTAAGTCTGGTTTCTTCTGTCCTTGTCATGGTTCAAAGTTTGATATGGCAGGTCGAGTATTCCAAGGCGTACCAGCTCCATTGAATCTTGTTGTACCAAAGCATATGTATTTGAGTGACACTAAGATCATGATCGGTGTGGACGAGGGAGACGCGTAATGCAAGGATTGCTTGATTGGGTAGAGAAACGTCTACCCGCGATGAATGCGTATAAAAAGCATTTATCTGAATACCCAATGCCTAAGAACTTTAACTTTTGGTACCTTTTCGGTTCTTTGGCAATGTTGGTATTGGTTAACCAAATCCTTACGGGTATTTGGCTAACAATGAACTACGTACCGTCAGGTGAGGGTGCATTTGCTTCTGTTGAATACATCATGCGTGATGTGGAATACGGTTGGCTACTACGTTACATGCACTCAACAGGTGCTTCGGCATTCTTCGTTGTTATCTACCTGCACATGTTCCGTGGCCTAATCTATGGTTCTTACCAAAAGCCTCGTGAGCTACTTTGGATCTTCGGTATGTTGATCTTCTTAGTGCTTATGGCTGAGGCTTTCATGGGTTACCTACTACCATGGGGTCAAATGTCTTACTGGGGTGCTCAGGTAATCATTTCTCTGTTTGGTGCGATCCCTGTTATCGGTGATGACCTAACGCTTTGGATCCGTGGTGACTACATCATCTCTGGTGCAACGCTGAACCGTTTCTTCGCACTGCACGTTATCGCTCTACCAATTGTACTTCTGCTGCTTATCGTACTTCACGTACTAGCACTGCACGAAGTGGGTTCGAACAACCCAGACGGTATTGAGACGAAACTTCCTAAAGGCACAATGGGCGACGACTACAAAACGCAGTTCCCATTCCACAAGGATTACACTAAGAAATACGACATCATTGACTCTATTCCTTTCCACCCATACGGGACCGTGAAAGATATGGTTGGTGTGGCCGGTTTCCTATTCTTCTTCTGTTATGTGCTGTTCTTTAACCCAGAGATGGGTGGATTCTTCCTTGAGCCGCCAAACTTTGAAGCTGCTAACCCACTGAAAACACCAGAGCACATCGCTCCGGTATGGTACTTCACGCCGTTTTACGCAATTCTGCGTGCTGTTCCTGATAAGTTGCTAGGTGTTGTAGCAATGGGCGCATCTATTGTTGTGCTATTCCTACTACCATGGTTCGACCGTTGTAAAGTGCGTTCTTACCGTTACCGTAGCAAACTGCATTTGATTAACATCATCCAATTCACAATAAGCTTTATTGCTCTTGGTGTACTTGGTGCGCTTCCAGCAACGCCAACATACACGCTACTGGCTCAAATCTTTAGCTTAGGTTACTTCATGTTCTTCGTTCTACTGTGGTTCTACAGTAAAAATGAAGCGACGAAACCATTACCAGAAAGGGTGACATTCAAATGAAAAAGTGGATTGTAATTTTATTTGCTATGTTGCCGTCACTGGTGATGGCAGCGGGTGCAAACGTACCATTAGACAAAGCGAACAATGATTTAACAGACAAAGCTTCATTGCAAAATGGCGCTAAGATGTTCATGAACTACTGTTTCGCTTGTCACTCAACGCAGTACCAGCGCTATGAACGTGTTGCGAATGATTTAGAGATCCCCGTTGATCTTATGAAGGAAAATCTGATTTTCGACCCTGAAGCGAAAATCGGTGACTTGATGGTTAATGCTATGCCTTCTGATCAAGCGGCAAGTTGGTTTGGTGCTCCGCCACCAGACCTAACATTGGTTGCTCGTGTTCGTGGCGCAGACTGGCTGTACACTTACCTTCGTACTTTCTATGAAGATCCGTCTCGTCCATTTGGCGTGAACAACATTGTTTTCCCAAGCGTTGGTATGCCGCACGTTCTTGAAGAACTGCAAGGTATCCCAACACCAATCTACGATACTCATATGGTAGATGGCGAGGAAGTGACGGTTGTTGTTGGCACTGAGACTGACGGCTCTGGCGAATTAAGTGCTGGTGAATACGACGAAGCAGTTCGTGACCTTGTTAACTTTTTGGTTTACTCGGGCGACCCAGTTCAACTTGAGCGTCACGCTATGGGTTGGTGGGTAATGGCCTTCTTAGTAATCTTCACTATCATCGTGATTTTGCTGAAGAAAGAGTATTGGCGTGATGTGCACTAATTGTGCTATAATACCGTGCTAATTCCCAAATTATGTTAATGTTCAATGGAGGCTTTAGGCCTCCATTGTTTTTATTTAAAGTGTACTGGAGGGCTCCATGGCTGTAGCTGCCAATAAACGTTCTGTAATGACTCTTTTCTCAAGTGCTTCTGATATGTATAGCCATCAGGTGCGCATCGTTCTTGCTGAAAAAGGCGTAAGTGTTGAAGTTGAGTTGGTTGATGAAAAAAATCTACCAGCAGAGCTTGTTGAACTGAACCCGTACAAATCAGTACCTACTCTTGTTGATCGTGAGCTTGCTCTATATGACTCGAAGATCATCATGGAATACCTAGATGAGCGTTTCCCTCACCCACCGTTGATGCCTGTATACCCGGTTGCTCGTGGTAATAGCCGTCTAATGATGTACCGCATTGAGCGTAACTGGTATTCAGTTGCAGAGAAGATCGTTAAAGGCAACGCTGAAGAATCTGAAGCAGCTCGCGTTAAACTGCGCAACGACCTACTGACTCTTGCTCCTATCTTCGCTGAGTATGAATACTTCATGAGCGAAGAGTTTAGCCTAATTGATTGTTACCTAGCTCCGCTATTATGGCGTTTACCTGAGCTTGGTATCGAACTAATTGGTCCTGGTTCTAAAGAGCTTAAGATTTACATGAACCGCGTATTCGAACGTGATTCATTCCTAGCTTCTCTAACTGAAGCTGAGCGTGAGATGCGACTCGTTCGCTAAGCGTTTATGGATATTTCTAATATGACTCCACGCCGACCATACATGCTTCGTGCATTTTATGAATGGCTGGTTGATAACGAACTAACTCCGCACCTTGTTGTTGAAGCAACATTACCGGGTGTGCGAGTTCCAGAAGAGTTTGTTCAAGATGGTCAGATCATTCTGAACATCGCGCCTCGTGCGGTTGGACAACTTGAACTGGGTAACGAAGCTGTGACGTTTAGTGCTCGCTTTAGTGGTCGTCCACACTCTGTGATCGTTCCGCTTTACGCAGTACAAGCGATTTATGCTCGTGAAAATGGTGCTGGTACCATGTTTGAACCTGAAGAGGCTTACATGGAAGCGTTTGAAGAAGGGATTGAAGAAAGTCCTTTTGAAGAACCAGAAAAAGGCCCATCTTTGAGCGTAGCAACGGCAGACGTAGATGCTGAAGAGCCAGACTCAGATCCTGAGCCACCTCGTCCAGCGAAAGGTCGCCCAAGCCTTCGTGTTATCAAATAACGTTAGTTAAATAACGAACCAAATAAAAAAGCAGCGACTCGTCGCTGCTTTTTCTTTTCTGCTATATAGCATTCAATTGACTGGCTTAAGGCTAGTTAACAGCCGTCTCTTCTTCACCATATTCAAACGCTCGAATGACCTGTTTTACGCCAGAGATGTTACGAGCAACTTCTGTTGCGATATCGGCATGCTCTCGAGTCACGAGTCCAAGCAGGAATACTTCTGAATCCTCAGTAATCACTTTTACTTTGATGCCGTTAAGCTCAGCATTCGCAAGCAGAGCTGATTTCACTTTAGTGGTAATCCAGCTGTCTTTACTAATAGCACTTACAGACAAAGGTTCTTTCACTCGAACCTGATTGTGGATGCTCTCAACGCCAGCCACTTCTTTGGCTTGGTTTTCAAAAGCGCGACGTTCTGAATCTGTGGTTGCTTGTCCCATCAATACCACCGAACCTCGGTACGAGCTTGCGGTGACACGTACGTTGCCACGGAATGGTTGTTTATTGGTAATCGCTGCGACTTCAAATTCGATGTTGTTGTCGTTCCAAATCTCTTTGGTTGTTCGCGTATCCGTGACTAGGTTTGCAGTGGTTGCAGCACCAGCAATGAAAATGCCAGCACAACCAGACAGAGACAGTGTAAGTAGCGAAACACTAATCAGCTTAAACAGCCTCATAGAGGTTAATGATTTCATTGTGATGCTCCGTATATCACTCTTCGTGAGCAGGGAAGAGTACTTGATCGATTAGGTCACATAGGCAGTGCAGTGTCACCATGTGTACTTCATGAATGCGCGCTGTACGGTGTGACGGGATACGAATCTCTACATCGTGTTCACCAAGCAAACCTGCCATCTCACCACCATCTTTACCGGTAAAGGCGATGATGGTCATGTCGCGAGTTACCGCCGCTTCCATTGCCTTGATGATGTTTTTGCTATTACCGCTAGTCGAGATAGCCAACAGAATATCGCCAGTTTGACCGAATGCACGCACCTGCTTAGAGAAGATCTCTTCATAGTGGTAGTCGTTAGCCACAGCCGTTAGCGTGGTGTTGTCTGCTGTGAGTGCCATTGCTGGAAGGCTAGGGCGCTCTGTTTCAAACCGGTTGAGTAGGCACGATACAAATTGCTGAGCATTCGACGCCGAACCACCATTACCACAACAAAGAATTTTGTTTCCGTTAAGCAAGGTCGCAACCATTGCTTGAGCGGCATGCGTGATTGCGTCAGGCAGAGCTTCTGCAGCCGCAATTTGGATTTGAATACTTTCTGTGAAACTTTCTTTAATGCTGTCTAGCATGTTTATCCTTGGGTAATCGCGTTTTGAATCCAGTCGATAGTGTCATTCGGCCCTTCAATGGCAACAATATCAAACCTGAAATCTGTAGAGTGCACCGACAAGCCTTGCTGCATAAGCCAAACATTGGCTGTTTTGAGCAGTTTCTGTGACTTCTTGGCAGTCACCATTTCAGCGGCATGTCCGTAGCGGGTTTGCTTGCGGTATTTTACCTCAGCAAACACAACCGTATTGTTATGGCGCATTATAAGATCAATCTCGCCACATTTTGCTATGAAGTTTTCTTCTATTAACGATAAACCGTGGTTAATCAGATAAGATTTTGCCACGGCCTCGTATTTATCACCCACTTGTTTGTGGGTGATGGTTGGTTTGGATAGGAACTTTCGGCTAAAAAGCCCCATGCTCTGCCCAGCTGATTTCACGTTGAACCACACAGTTGTTATCGATGGTTAGCACACCCGTTTCACCTGGAATGCTGTAACCCTGTACGGCTTTCATCTGTGGCAGTGCATCCATTAGGTAGTATGCATCCATTCCCAGTGCTTGCAGACGCTTTTGGCCGTTTGAGTGTGCAGGCCATAGGTCGTTTAGCTCTTTATTAAGCTCGTTTTTGTTCTCAACCAATAGTGGTATGTCGCTGTAGAACACGCCGGTTAGGTCTTCATACTGCTTATCACCGCTGTTGCTGCGTGAGTTTGAGAAAAGAGCGGGCTGGCTAGCATCAGGGTTAATTGCAACTTCAATGAAGGGTTTGATTAGCGTTAGCTCTGAGTTCTTAGCCACAATGTAGACAGAATCGATATCACGACGGCTGCGTGGCTCTGTTTCTAGGTCTAGGTTCAGTAACCCATCCATTTGAGCGATACGTTGTTGGCTCTCTTGCAAGCCAAATACCTGATTCACATTACGTTGCAGTTGGCGTTTGTCAGAGAACAAGCTGATAGCCACATCGTTGCTGCTGTATTTTTTCCACTCTTCTTTAAACGCTTGCTCAACACGCTCACCTAAACGTCCTCTTGGCGCAAGGATAAGCGGGTACTTGTAGCCTTGAGCAAAAAGGTGCTTCGCTGCTTGAGCGACCTCTTGTTCAGGCGATAGAGCGAGATAGCAAATATTGGTATCAGGTTCTAGTTGCGTTGGAATGTTCAGAGCTAAAGCTGGAATCGAATTCTCGTGGTTTTTCTGCGCTTGCTGAAGCTTAGTGATGTTGCTCTTAATTAGCGGACCCACAATGAAATCAACGTTGTTCTCTTCCAGTGTCGCTTTAATCTCAGCTGCACTTTGTACGTTGGTATCCATTACTGTCAGCGTTGCATCTTCTTCGCGTTCTTTGTCGTTCATCATCGCAAAGATGAAGCCATCACGTACGAGTTGTGCTTGCTTACCGTACTTACCCGTTAGCGGCAGCAACAGTGCTGTGCTGGTTGGCTTGCTGATTTCTAACGCTAATATATCGGTGATCGCTTGAGGTGTGTAAGTAGCAGCTGGGTGCTGAGGATTCTCGGCTAACCAATCAGATAAGGTTTCCTGTAGGTTTGGAAGATTCGAGTTCAGCGTCTTCATGTAGATAGCCAGTTGTAACCAACCAGAAAGCACATCTTCTGTCGGCGATGTTTTCAGTTCTAGAATCTCGTATTGAGAGTAGCTATTCAGATTCTGCCAAATACGGTCGGCAGTTTGCTGTTGAAGCTCTTCGTCAGCGTCTAAGTACTCTGAATAGAGCACTAACTCACGGCTTGCCTCGAAATACTCACTCTTCATCTCTGAAATGTTCGCGCGTAGCTCGTGATAATCTTTCCACTGTTCGTTAGGCAGTTTCCACCAAGGCTGGAAGTTCAGTTGGCTATAAGCTTGTTCAGGCTGCGAGTTATTCACCAGCAGTTGAGCGCGCGCTAATTGCCATTCCGCTTGTTGCGTTTCGCTCAGCTCTTGTTTTGCTAAGCGTTTAATCAGCAGAGTTGCTTGATCGGTTTTTCCAGCTTGCACAGAAGCCTTAAGCGCCATGATTAACCAGTCGTTTTGTAGACTTCCTTTGCTACTATCCGCTTGCATCATGTAACTTTCAGTTGATTGCGCTGGATCTAGTGTAATATCAACGCTCGTTGGTGCTTGAGGACCTGAAGAACAAGCCGCCAATGTAATTGCTAATGCAATTGGAGTTAGTAAGCGTGGTACACTGAGTCTCTTATGGTTCATCGTTGCCATGAGTTCTTTAAATTCCGTATAAATTTGTATCTATATTAATCGTTGAAGTGATGGTAAACAAATGACAGATAACAAAACCTTGCTCACAGAGAGCCCAACTCTCTACATTGTGCCAACCCCAATCGGAAATTTGGGAGATATCACTCAAAGAGCAATTGAAATTTTATCAAGTGTCGATGTTATTGCAGCCGAAGACACACGCCACACGGGTAAGCTGCTTGCTCACTTCAATATATCCACCAGAACGTTCGCTTTACATGATCATAATGAACAAACTAAAGCGCAAGTTCTAGTCGAAAGGTTATTAGAAGGTCAGTCTATCGCATTAGTCTCTGATGCGGGTACTCCTTTAATCAGTGATCCAGGTTACCATCTTGTCTCACAATGTCGTCAAGCGGGTGTGAGAGTTGTGCCACTTCCTGGTGCTTGTGCTGTGATTACCGCACTCAGTGCGTCAGGTTTACCGTCAGATCGTTTCAGCTTTGAAGGCTTCTTACCACCAAAGAGTAAGGGTCGCAAAGACAAGTTCTTAGAGATCGCAAAGGCAGAGCGCACGTGCATCTTCTATGAATCACCACACCGTATTTCAGATTCTCTACAAGATATGCTTGAGATTCTTGGCCCTGACCGTGAGGTTGTATTGGCGCGTGAGCTAACCAAAACCTTCGAAACCATCCAAGGGCTGCCACTTGGTGAACTTATTGAGTGGATTGAAGAAGACGCGAACCGTAAACGCGGTGAGATGGTGTTACTGATTCACGGCCACCGTGAAGAAGCGAGCACAGAACTGCCAGACGAAGCGACTCGCACACTAGGCATTCTAACCAAAGAGCTGCCTCTTAAAAAAGCGGCGGCGATGACGGCAGAAATCTACAATCTGAAAAAGAACGCGTTATACAAATGGGGCCTAGAGCATCTAGACCACTAGAAACCTCTTTATAGAGTAGCTAACCTGTATTGAAAAGCTTGTGAGGAGTGATGGTATTGCCGTTATTCCTCTTTTTTTGTCTGAATTGTGTAAAATTCACGCAGTTGCTTAGAGGTTTGCACCATATTTGTGATCTCGCTAGACACTGCACCCTAATCTCTATACAATCCGCCCTCGGAGTTGAACGGGTAATCGCTGCTTTGCTGATGTCCTTCGGGAGACTGACGTTGAGGTCCTTCGGGAAACTGACGTTGAAGTCCTTCGGGAGACTGGCAGAGGGGAGGAACGTCCGGGCTCCATAGAGCAGGGTGCCAGATAACGTCTGGGGGGCGCGAGCCCACGACAAGTGCAGCAGAGAGAAGACCGCCGATGGCCTCATTTCTTCGGAAGGGGCACAGGTAAGGCTGAAAGGGTGCGGTAAGAGCGCACCGTGCGACTGGCAACAGTTCGTAGCAAGGTAAACTCCACCCGGAGCAAGATCAAATAGGCCCTCACATTGCGTTGCTCGCGTATGGGGGCGGGTAGATTGCTTGAGCCTGTGAGCGATTGCAGGCCTAGACGAATGGTTACCGCCGCGCAAGCGGAACAGAACCCGGCGTATGTGTCAACTCCACCTATATAAAGAACCCATCATTACTTAACGGTAGTGATGGGTTTTTTGCTTTATATTGACGTAAATTATTTAGATTTCCTTAGAATCCTTCACCCTGATATGAGCTTGGGTCAAAAATTCCCAAAGCCTATACACAATATGGTGGAGATACGGCGTGAAATCAGTACACTAAAACGTTAATAGAACAAATTATTGCCGAACTAATGGCTCAATCCACTCACTGAGAAGACTATGACAGAAGCATTCAAACATATTTCAGTATTGCTTAACGAATCTATTGACGGACTTGCGATCAAACCTGACGGTACCTACATCGATGGTACTTTTGGCCGTGGTGGTCACAGCCGTACAATCCTGTCTAAACTGGGCGAGAATGGACGACTCTTTAGTATTGACCGCGATCCACAAGCGATTGCAGAAGCGCAAAAGATTGATGACCCTCGTTTTACGATTATTCACGGCCCGTTCTCAGGTATGGCTGAATATGCAGAGCGTTATGACTTAGTCGGTCAAGTGGATGGTGTGTTACTGGATCTAGGTGTTTCTTCACCACAGCTAGATGACGCTGAGCGTGGCTTTAGCTTCATGAAAGACGGTCCGCTTGATATGCGTATGGACCCAACAACCGGTATTCCTGTCTCTCAGTGGTTAGTTGAAGCCGATCTTGATGACATCACATGGGTTATTCGTGAGTTCGGTGAAGACAAACACGCTCGTCGTATCGCGAAAGGCATCATTGCTTATCAAGAGAATGAAGAGAACGAACCACTAACGCGTACCGGTCAGTTGGCTAAGCTTATCTCGGATGTCGCTCCAAAAAGCTTCAAAGAGAAAAAGCACCCAGCAACACGTGCTTTCCAAGCCTTCCGTATCTACATCAACAGCGAACTTGAAGAGATCGATACCGCACTGAAAGGTGCAGCAAGCATTCTTGCTCCTCAAGGTCGTATCTCTGTTATCAGCTTCCACTCTCTTGAAGACCGCATGGTGAAGCGCTTTATCCGTAAAGAGAGCCAAGGGCCACAGGTTCCTCATGGTTTACCGCTAACAGAAGATCAAATTAAAGCTTTAGGTAGTGCCGATCTAAAACCAATTGGTAAAGCGATCAAGCCTTCTAAAGATGAAGTGGATGAGAATACTCGTTCGCGCAGTTCAGTACTACGAATCGCAGAAAAGCTATAGTCAATGAAGACCTCCAAACCGAACTTAGCCAAGATAATATTTTTTGATTTGATCTCCGTGGGCAAGGTCCCATTGATGCTTCTTATCTGTATCTTCGCGAGTGCGATGGGGGTCGTTCTCACGACACACATGTCACGTCAGGCAATCACGCAAAAAGACATGGCATTGAGTGAGCGTGAACAGCTTGATAATGAATGGCGAAATTTAATGCTTGAAGAGACGGCTCTGGCTGAACATAGCCGCGTTCAAGCATCGGCAAAACGAGAGCTAGACATGAAACGTCCAGACTCCGACAAAGAAGTTGTGATCATACTGAAATGACCGGAAAAAAGGAAAAAGCCCCCGCGAAAGCCGTTAAGAAACCAACGAAAGAGCGAGTGAAGAGCGAAAAGGACTCGGATCCAATTCTGATTAAATGGCGTTTCAACGTCGTTATTGCTTTTGTGTTGGTTGCCTTTTCTGTACTAGTAGGTCGTGTGGCTTACATCCAAGTCATTGAACCAGATAACTTAATTCGTCAGGGCGACCTTCGTTCTGTACGTGTTAAGGCTATTCCTTCTGCCCGCGGTATTATTTCAGACCGCAATGGCGAACCACTTGCTGTGAGTGTGCCTGTTGAGGCGGTATGGGCTGACCCGAAAACCATCTTCGATAAAAATGGCATGGCCCAAATTGATCGTTGGTATGCGCTAGCTGATGTACTTGGCTTAGATCGACAATCGATGATCAACAAGATCTCCAGCGACAAATCTCGTCGTTTTATCTACCTACAAAGACAAGTTAGCCCAGCAATGGCGAAATACATCCGCGACTTAAAGCTGGTGGGTATTGGTCTTAAAGCAGAATCACGTCGTTATTACCCAGCCGGTGAAGTCAGCGCGCATCTTATTGGTGTGACCGGAATTGATGGACACGGCCTAGAAGGTGTCGAGCGCAGCTACGATAAGTGGCTCACGGGTGAAGCAGGTAAACGTACAATCCGTAAAGACCGTTACGGGCGAGTAGTTGAAAACATTGCACTAGAAGAGCGTGAAGAAGGTAAACCACTCGAATTGACCATCGATCAGCGCTTACAAGCCATCGCTTATCGAGCGATTAAACAGGCGGTAGCCGATCACAAGGCGACGTCTGGATCTGCCATCTTATTAGACGTAAAAACGGGTGCGGTTTTGGCCATGGTTAACGCACCGTCTTACAACCCAAACAATCGTGCTGATTTACAAAGCTTTAAGATGCGTAACCGCGTGATCACCGATGCTTTTGAGCCAGGTTCGACGGTTAAGCCGTTTGTTGTTCTTGCCGCTCTCGAAAATGGTACCGCGGATGCTGATACTGTAATTGATACGGGTAACGGCATCATGCAAATCGGTGGTAGCCGTGTACGTGATACTTCCAAAGTTGGTAAGGCAGACTTGGCGTTAATCCTTAAGAAGTCGAGTAACATCGGTGTGGCGAAGTTAGCACTGGATATGCCACTTGAAGCGCTACTGGGCATGTACAGTTCTGTTGGTCTTGGCGAGATGTCTGGGCTGAATCTAGTCGGTGAGACCGCGGGTATTTTCCCGAACCGTCGACGCTGGTCTAAGTTTGAAATCGCTACCTTATCCTTTGGTTATGGTCTAGCGATTACTCCGCTGCAATTGGCTCATGCCTATGCGACGTTAGCGAATCACGGTGTTTACGAACCTATCCATATCGTTAAAAGCAACGACCAAGATTTCTCAAAACAGATCATCAAGCGCGAAAATGCTGAGTTGGTTTTGAACATGCTAGAAGGCGTAACCCAAAAGGGCGGTACAGCGACAAGAGCTGCCGTGCCGGGTTACCGAGTAGCAGCAAAAACAGGTACATCTAGAAAAGCGATTTCCGGTGGTTATGGAGACGAGTACTTCGCCTATACCGCAGGTGTTGCTCCAGTGAGTGACCCAAGAGTCTCTTTGGTTGTGATGATCAATGAACCTCAAGGTGACCTCTACTATGGTGGCTCGGTCGCAGCCCCTGTTTTTTCTGAAATCATGAAGGGCGCACTGCAAATTCTGAATGTCCCTGCTGATGAAAACAAGTTTCAAGAATAGAGCCAATCAGGATTCAATATGAGTAATAGCCTCACGCTGTCATCTTTACTTTCTCCTTGGGGTGACTTTAGTTCACCTGAGCTGGATGCGATTGCTGTTAAGCAGTTGGAGTTGGATAGCCGTGCGATCAAGGACGGTGATATCTTTGTTGCCATTGTTGGACATGCCGTTGATGGTCGTCGCTTTATCGACAAAGCGATCGCTCAAGGTGCGAAAGCCGTCATCGCACAGGCTGGTGATGACAAAACTCATGGCTTGGTTAACTGGTTAAATGCCGTTCCTGTTGTTTATGTAGCAGAGCTAAATTCAATTCTCTCTGAACTGGCAGGCCGAGTTTATTCTTCTCAAGCGACCAAACTGATTGGCGTTACAGGTACCAATGGCAAAACCACCATCACTCAATTGATTGCTCAATGGCTTGATCTCGTTGGTCAACGCTCTGCGGTAATGGGCACAACAGGTAATGGCTTCTTAGATAATCTAAAAACAGCAGCTAACACCACAGGCAGTGCGATTGAAATACAGCGCACGCTGAGTGAGTTGGCTGAAGAAAAAGCCGTTTATACCGCGATGGAAATCTCTTCTCATGGTTTGGTTCAAGGCCGCGTAAAAGCGTTGGATTTTGAGGTTGGTGTATTCACAAACCTGAGTCGTGACCACTTGGATTATCACGGCACGATGCAAGAGTACGCACTGGCTAAGAAAAGCCTGTTTACTCAACATAAATGCAAGCATGCAGTGATCAATGTGGATGATGAAGTCGGTAAAGCTTGGATGTCAGATTTGTCCAATGCGATAGCCGTTTCATTGCTTCCGCTGTCTGGTTATCAACAGTCAGTGTGGGCATCTGATGTCGCTTATGCAGAAACCGGTATTCAGATGTCTTTTGAAGGTAGCTGGGGGCAAGGTCAGCTTTCGGTTCCTTTAATTGGTCAGTTCAACGCATCAAATGTGTTGGTTGCTTTCGCGACTCTGCTTTCACTGGGCATCGACAAGCAAATCTTGGTCGACACCGCGCCTCAGCTTCAACCTGTGATTGGTCGCATGGAACTGTTCCAAGTACCAAACAAAGCAAAAGTCGTTGTCGATTACGCGCACACACCAGATGCTCTAGAAAAAGCATTGGCGGCACTGCGTGTACACTGTTCTGGAAAACTATGGGCAATCTTTGGCTGTGGTGGTGATCGAGATACCGGCAAGCGCCCAATGATGGCGGTAACGGCTGAGCAGTTCGCCGACAAAATTATTATTTCAGATGACAATCCTCGCAGCGAAGATCCTGCTTTGATTGTTAAAGACATGCTGGCAGGTTTAAGTGAGCCTGAAGTCGCCTTTGTTGAACACGATCGCTTTCAGGCGGTTAAGTTTGCTCTAGAGCAGGCGGGTAATAACGACATTATTCTTCTGGCAGGTAAAGGCCATGAGGATTACCAAGTATTGAAAGACAAAACGATCCACTATTCGGATCGAGAGTCAGCACTACAACTTTTAGGTATTTCATAATGATTGATGTATCACTCGAGCAGATCTGCTCAGCGGTGAACGGTCAGCTGATAGAGGCTGGCAAATCGAGCAATAGTTTGATCAATGCGGTTTCTACCGATACTCGCACCGTTGAAGAAGGTGCACTGTTTGTTGCTCTCGTAGGTGAACGTTTTGATGCGCATGATTTTTGTGGTCAGGCTGTTGAGGCCAATGCGAGTGCGTTATTAGTTCAACGAAAACTTGACCTAAATATTACTCAAGTTGTTGTTGAAGACACTAAACTTGCTTTAGGTCAGCTAAGTGCTTGGATCCACAAACAATGTAACGTGCCAACCATGGCGATAACAGGAAGCTGTGGCAAAACGACCGTCAAAGAGATGGTCGCGAGTATTCTACAACAACGTGGCAAAGTGCTGTTTACAGCGGGTAACTTCAATAATGATATTGGAGTACCACTAACCTTGCTGCGCAGTGAACCCAATGACGACTATGCCGTGATAGAACTGGGCGCGAACCACATTGGTGAAATTGCCTATACCACGCAGCTTGTGAAACCACAGGTGGCCTTAGTGAATAACGTTGCTGCCGCGCATCTAGAGGGCTTTGGCTCAATTGATGGTGTTAAACAAGCGAAAGGTGAAATCTTTCAGGGGCTTGCTGCTGGTGATACTGCTATTGTTAACCTAGAGAGCAACGGTGGTGATTTCTGGAATGAAGTGCTTGCAGATAAAAGCGTGCTGACATTTTCAGAAAGCGATAATGCGGCGGATTACTTTGCTAAGAATATTCGCATTAATGAGCAAGGTGAAGCTTGCTTTGATATGCAGACACCACAAGGTGCAATGGCAGTTGAACTTGGCATTATTGGTCAGCACAACGTGGCAAATGCGTTGGCGGCTGCAGCGTTAAGCACTCAATTTGGTGCCACGCTTGAGGAAATAAAAAGCGGTTTAGCAAACCTTATCTCGGTGAAAGGTCGAGTTGAGGTTCAACAATTAAGTCAGAATATCAAGCTGATAGATGACAGTTATAACGCCAGCGTACCTGCAATGAAGGCAGCAGCAAAATTGCTGTCGAGCTTCAAAGGTCAACGTTGGTTGATTTTAGGCAATATGGCTGAATTAGGCGACGAAAGTCTTGCACTTCACCGTCAAGTCGGTGAATATGCTGCCCCATTCGCTTTTGAGCATGTACTCACTTACGGTGATGATACCAAGGTGATTAGTGAGGTCTGTAACGGTACCCACTTTGCAACGCATCAAGCGATGATCGCGCACATAGAGCAGCACTTACGCTTGCCAGAAAACGCGTCACATACCTTGTTGGTAAAAGGCGCGAATAGTGCAGGAATGAGTAAAATAGCCGCTGCTTTAAAGGAGAACTTTTCATGATAATTTGGCTTGCAGAGCTACTACAGCCATACCTTTCTTTTTTCCGTTTGTTCGAATACCTATCGTTTCGTGCAATCGCGAGTATTTTGACGGCTTTATGTCTGTCGCTGTGGATGGGACCTCGTTTAATTGAGCGTCTGCAAATGCTACAAATTGGCCAAGTTGTTCGTAATGACGGCCCTGAATCTCACTTTAGCAAACGTGGTACACCAACCATGGGCGGCGTGATGATCCTAGCTGCCATTATTATTACGGTATTAATGTGGGCTGATCTTTCTAACCCTTACGTTTGGGCGGTATTAGTTGTCCTTGGCGGTTACGGCGCGGTTGGCTTTGTTGATGACTACCGTAAAGTGGTTCGTAAGAACACAGATGGCTTGATTGCTCGCTGGAAGTACTTCTGGCAATCGGCTATTGCATTGGTTGTGGCATTTGCTCTGTATGCTCACGGGCACGATACTGCGGCAACTCAACTGGTTGTTCCTTTCTTTAAAGATGTGATGCCACAATTGGGTTTATTGTACATCGTACTGACTTATTTTGTTATTGTGGGTACCAGTAACGCGGTGAACCTAACAGACGGCCTAGATGGTTTGGCGATTATGCCAACGGTGATGGTTGCTGCTGGTTTTGCTGTGATTGCTTGGGCGACAGGTAACGTTAACTTCGCAGCATATCTACACATTCCATACATCCCATACACTTCTGAGCTTGTGGTTGTATGTACTGCTATCGTCGGTGCAGGCCTAGGTTTCCTATGGTTCAACACCTACCCAGCACAAGTATTCATGGGCGATGTTGGCTCACTAGCACTGGGCGGTGCACTGGGTGTGATTGCGGTACTCGTTCGTCAAGAGTTGGTACTAGTGATCATGGGTGGTGTGTTTGTAATGGAGACTCTGTCAGTGATTCTGCAGGTGGGCTCTTACAAATTGCGTGGTCAGCGTATTTTCCGCATGGCACCGATTCACCACCACTATGAACTTAAAGGTTGGCCAGAGCCGCGTGTTATCGTGCGTTTTTGGATAATCTCAATGGTATTAGTACTGGTTGGCCTAGCGACACTGAAAGTTCGTTAATCCTGTATGAGCCTCTGAATAGGGGCTCTTTAAAACTATTAAGAGCATCTTGTTTAAATGGAACGTTGGCAAAATATTCAAAATGTAGTGGTTGTGGGGCTCGGTATTACCGGGCTCTCTGTCGTTAAACATCTCGTAAAATATCAGCCCCATACTTGCGTAAAGGTAATTGATACGCGAGAGCTACCACCAGGAAAGGAATCTTTGCCTGAGTCGGTAGAGCTGCATTCTGGAAGCTGGAATAGCCAATGGCTAGCTGAGGCTGATCTGGTGGTTGCTAACCCAGGTATTGCTTTAGCGACACCTGAAATTCAAGATGTGCTTCAAGCGGGTACGCCTGTCGTTGGCGACATCGAGCTGTTTGGTTGGGCTGTAGATAAGCCTGTTGTGGCGATTACTGGTTCAAACGGTAAGAGTACCGTGACGGATTTGACTGGTGTGCTTGCTAAGGCTGCTGGGCTTAATGTTGGCGTTGGCGGCAATATTGGCATTCCTGCCCTAGACCTTCTAGAACTTGATGCGGATTTATATGTCCTTGAACTTTCAAGTTTTCAGCTAGAAACTACATCGAATTTAAAACTTGCCGCTGCGGCATTCTTAAATCTGTCTGAAGATCATATGGATCGCTATCAAGGCATGGCTGATTACCGTGAGGCCAAGTTAAGAATCTTTAATAACGCGCAGTGTGCGATTGTTAATCGTGAAGACAAAGAGACTTACCCTGACCAGACAATGCCATTGTTGACTTTTGGCCTAGATAACCAAGAGTTTGGTGTATCAACGATTGATAGTACTGAGTGGTTGGTCGATCACGGTAAACCTGTCCTTGCTACCCAAGATTTAACATTGGTTGGACGTCACAATGTGGCGAATGCGTTAGTCTCACTTGCACTATTGAAGCAAGTTGGTATCGACTACAGCAAAAGTCTTGATGCTTTGAAGGCCTATAACGGTTTGACGCATCGTTGCCAAGTCGTGGCTGACAAGCGCGAAATCAAATGGGTTAATGACTCCAAAGCAACGAATGTAGCCAGCACATTGGCAGCCCTGTCTGGGTTGGAGTATCAAGGTACGTTATATCTTTTGGTTGGCGGCGTTGGTAAAGGTGCTGACTTTAGTGAGCTTGAACCAGTATTGGCGCAACTTGAGCGTGTTCAGCTGTGTTGTTTCGGTGAAGATGCAGATCAATTCATGCCTCTGCACCCATCGGCACAAAAGTTCGATACCATGCAGCAGATAATCGAATCTATCTCGCCACAGCTGGTGGCTGGAGATATGGTGATGCTGTCTCCGGCGTGCGCAAGCTTCGATCAATTTAATAATTTCATGGCAAGAGGTGATGCGTTCACTGAGCTTGCTCATGAGTATGCTTAACGTGTTGAAGGACTAACATTCAGTGCAAAGAGTCAAAGAGATTAATCAATCCATCTGGCAGTGGCTAAACCGTGCTACTCCCGAGGCGCTTTACGATCGTCAATTGGTGTGGATTGCTCTTGGGCTAATGCTGACAGGTTTGGTGATGGTGACGTCTGCTTCGTTCCCCATCAGTGCTCGTTTAACCGATCAGCCGTTTCACTTTATGTTCCGTCATGCCATCTTCCTTGTATTGGCGTTAGGTGTCTCTAGCGTCATATTGCAAATCCCGATGCAACGCTGGTTTCAATACAGTATGTATCTACTGGGCTTGTCCTTCTTCTTGCTGATTGTGGTATTAGCCGTCGGTAAGTCGGTTAACGGCGCATCGCGTTGGATCCCATTAGGGCTATTTAACTTACAACCCGCTGAAGTCGCCAAGTTATCGCTGTTTATCTTTATGGCGGGCTACTTGGTTCGGAAGCAAGATGAAGTGAGAAAAACCTTCTTCGGTGGTTTTGGTAAACCGATCATGGTATTCGGCGCTTTTGCCGTGCTGCTGCTAGGCCAGCCCGATTTAGGTACTGTGGTCGTAATGCTAGTGACCCTGTTCGGCATGCTATTCATTGCTGGTGCCAAGCTTTCACAGTTTATCGCCTTGATGGTGGCAGGTATTGCCGCGGTCGTCGGTTTGATTGTTATAGAACCTTATCGTGTTCGACGTGTTACCTCATTCTGGGAACCTTGGAACGACCCGTTCGGCAGTGGTTACCAGTTAACTCAGTCATTGATGGCGTTTGGCCGTGGTGATTGGATGGGGCAAGGGCTCGGTAACTCAATTCAGAAACTCGAATACTTACCCGAAGCGCACACCGATTTTGTATTTGCTGTGTTGGCAGAAGAATTGGGTTTTGTTGGCGTGACCTTGGTCTTGATACTCATCTTTAGCTTGGTTTTTAAAGCCATTTTTATTGGCAAAAAAGCCTTTGAACACGATCAAGTGTTCAGCGGCTATCTGGCTTTTGGTATTGGTATTTGGTTTGCGTTTCAGACGCTTGTTAACGTAGGTGCTGCATCTGGCATCGTTCCGACCAAAGGTCTAACCCTACCGCTAATCAGTTATGGTGGTTCGAGTTTAATTGTTATGTCTGTGGCGGTATCAATGCTGCTGCGCATTGACCACGAATGCCGAATGCAACAAAAAGAACAAGCTGATAGTCAAAACGAATTAGTAGAATAAGAATCTAACGTGATGAAACAAAACAAAAAACTTTTAGTGATGGCTGGTGGTACTGGCGGTCACGTTTTCCCAGGGTTAGCAGTAGCGAAAAAGCTTCAGCAACAAGGTTGGGAAATTCGCTGGTTAGGCACAGCAGACAGAATGGAAGCGGATTTAGTGCCAAAGCATGGCATTGAAATCGACTTCATCAAAGTGAAAGGCCTGCGTGGTCAAGGCATTAGCAAGTTAATTAAAGCGCCGTTCCAGATTATTAATGCCATACTTCAAGCAAGGCAACACATCAAAGCATGGCAGCCTGATGTGGTACTTGGTATGGGTGGCTACGTGAGTGGCCCGGGTGGTATCGCGGCATGGTTGTCTGGCATTCCAGTGGTTCTCCATGAACAAAATGCAGTGGCAGGTTTAACCAACCAATGGCTGTCTAAGATTGCTAAAAAGGTTTTCCAAGCTTTCCCTGGTGCTTTCCCTACCGCAGAAGTGGTGGGTAACCCAGTACGCGAAGATGTGGTTGCCTTAGCTGAACCCGAGCAACGCATGGCTGAGCGTGATGGTGACATCCGCATCTTGGTTATGGGCGGCAGTCAGGGCGCAAAAATCCTAAACGATACCTTGCCAGTAACGATGGCGCAGCTTGGTGAAGGCTTCACTGTGATGCACCAAGCGGGTAAGAACAATCAACAACAAGTTATTGAGCAATACAAATCACATTCTGTTGGTAATGTTCAAGTGACTGAATTTATTGATGATGTGGCGCAAGCTTATGAGTGGGCAGATCTATTAGTGTGTCGCTCAGGTGCATTAACCGTATCAGAAGTGTCTGCGGCAGGTGTCGGTTCTATCTTCGTTCCGTTTATGCACAAAGACAGACAACAAGCGTTGAATGCCGACCATTTAGTTGAATGTGGCGCAGCGTTAATGATTGAACAGCCTCAACTAACGGCTGATAAGCTAGCGAACACTATCGCGCAGCTTGATAGAAATGAATTAAAAATGATGGCAACAAAAGCTCGTCAAGCCGCCAAGCTTGATGCTGATGTGACCGTCGCTGAAGCGATTAAAGCTTTAGCAAAATAATGAGATTGAATTGATGACGATTGAACATACCCAAGACTTAGCGCAAATCCGTGCAATGGTGCCAGAGATGCGCCGTGTTAAATCTATCCACTTCATTGGTATTGGTGGTGCCGGAATGAGCGGGATTGCTGAAGTCTTACTAAATGAAGGCTACCAGATCACGGGTTCTGATATTGCTCAAAACCCAGTGACTGATCGTTTAGTTAGCAAGGGTGCGACCGTTTATATCGGTCACCAAGCGAGTAACGTTGCCGACGCAAGTGTGGTGGTTGTTTCAACCGCTATCAACGAAGAAAACCCAGAAATTATTGCAGCTCGTGAAGCGCGCACACCGATCGTTCGTCGTGCAGAAATGCTGGCTGAGCTGATGCGTTTTCGTCACGGTATTGCTGTGGCAGGTACGCACGGTAAAACAACCACGACTGCGCTAGTGACACAGATTTACTCGGAAGCCGGCCTAGATCCAACCTTCGTAAATGGTGGTTTGGTGAAAAGTGCCGGCACTAACGCACGTTTAGGTTCAAGCCGTATTCTTATCGCTGAAGCCGATGAAAGTGATGCGTCATTCTTACATCTGCAACCTATGGTTAGTATCGTAACTAACATTGAAGCGGATCATATGGATACCTACGGCGGCGATTTTGAAACGCTAAAGCAGACGTTTATTGATTTTTTACACAACCTACCATTCTACGGTCAGGCTGTGATGTGTGTTGATGATCCAGTAGTGCGTGAGCTTATTCCTCAGGTAAGTCGCCAGGTGATTACTTACGGTTTCTCTGAAGATGCGGATATTCGTATTGAGAACTACGTACAAGAAGGCCAGCAAGGCAAATTCACAGTGGTACGTGAAGGTAAAGCTAACCTTGATATCACGTTAAACATTCCAGGTCGTCACAATGCATTGAATGCATCAGCGGCGATTGCTGTTGCAACAGAAGATGACATCAGCGATGAAGCGATTCTAAAAGCGATGGCGGGAACCGAAGGTACTGGACGTCGTTTCGATCACCTTGGTGAGTACGAAACAGGTAATGGTGTCGCTATGTTGGTTGATGATTACGGTCACCACCCAACCGAAGTTGATGTAACTATTCAGGCTGCTCGTAGTGGGTGGACTGACAAGCGTCTTGTTATGATTTTCCAGCCGCACCGTTACAGTCGAACGCGTGATTTATATGATGATTTTGCGAACGTTCTTGAGCAAGTTGATGTCTTAATCTTATTGGATGTTTACTCGGCGGGTGAGAAACCTATTGCAGGTGCAGATGGACGCTCATTAAGTCGAACTATTCGCGGGCGTGGTAAGATTGATCCAATCTTTGTTGCTGATATCAACGCACTGCCATCGGTTTTAGCTAACGTGATTCAAGGCGGTGACCTTGTATTGACGCAGGGTGCAGGCGATGTTGGTCGCGTTGCTAAGCAGCTAGAATCATTACAATTAGACATTAATAAAATGCAGAACGCGTAGCTGAATACTGTCTACAGACTGTGGTCAATCGCTCACTTCTTGCGATTGACCTAAAATTGACCAAAAATCTTATTATCAACGTTTGATAGTTTGATTTTGCTCAGTATAATTCATAGGTTAAAGTAAGTGCTTTTACCTCTATTACGAAGATAGGGAATAGAATTGCGAACCAACGACAGGGAAAGCGGGCTTTGGTAGAAAGTACTTTTAGCGAAAACCGCCACCTATTCAGTTTACCATCGCTCAAGAAACACGCCTTAGGCGGGTCCTTTTTTGTCATGGTATTGCTATTCATTGGGTTTCTTTTTTATACCACACTAACTTGGATGTGGGACGATCAGCGATTGCCTCTCTCCAAAATAGTACTTCAAGGCGACTTAACTTACGTAACCGCTGGTGATGTTCAACATGCCTTTAGCGAGCTAGAGCACATTGGAACCTTCATGTCGCAAGACATCGGTGTGTTGCAAGACAGTTTAGAAGCGTTACCTTGGGTTTCAGTGGTCTCCATTCGTAAGCAGTGGCCAGACACAATAAAAGTATTTTTGACTGAGTACCATGCGGCAGCAATCTGGAACGGTAACATGCTGCTGAATGACGATGGTCAGGTGTTTAATGGTGATATCGGCCTGTTAAAGGGCGATAGAGTTAAGCTTTACGGCCCAGACGGCACCAGCCAAGAAGTGATAGAAAAGTGGCGACAGATAACTCCTTTGATTAACAGTCTAGGGTTAACCGTTACCTCTCTCGTTCTCAATGAGCGTCGCGCTTGGCAAATAATCCTAGATAACGGTATCCGTTTAGAACTAGGTAAAGATTCTTTAGATGAGCGTGTTGAACGCTTCATTTCGCTTTACAACGAACTTGGTAGTAAAGCGAATCAAGTGAGCTACATCGACCTCAGGTATGATACGGGAGCCGCTGTAGGCTGGTTTCCAGAGCAAGAGTTAGAAGAGAGCACAGATGACTAAGACCGCAGATGACAACATAATCGTTGGTCTTGATATAGGCACTGCGACCATATCAGCTCTGGTTGGTGAAATATTGCCTGATGGTCAAATCAATATCATTGGTTCTGGGCAAAGCCCATCCAGAGGTATGGATAAAGGTGGTGTAAACGACCTAGAGTCGGTAGTTAAGTCGGTTCAGCGAGCTATTGATCAAGCAGAGTTGATGGCGGAATGCCAAATCAGCAATGTATTTATCTCGCTATCGGGTAAACATATCGCAAGCCGAATTGAAAAAGGCATGGGCACTATCTCTGATGAAGAGGTGTCTCAAGACGATATGGATCGAGCGATCCATACCGCGAAATCAATTAAAATAGGTGATGAGCAGAGAATTCTGCACGTGATCCCACAAGAATTTACCATTGATTATCAAGAAGGGATTAAGAACCCACTTGGCTTATCTGGTGTTCGAATGGAAGTCAGTGTTCACCTAATTTCTTGCCATAGCGACATGGCGAGAAACATTATTAAAGCTGTTGAACGATGTGGTCTCACAGTAGAACAAATCGTGTTTTCAGGACTTGCCTCAAGCAATGCGGTAATTACTGAAGACGAGAGAGAGCTTGGAGTATGTGTTGTCGATATCGGTGCGGGTACAATGGATATTTCCATTTGGACTGGCGGCGCACTTCGACACACAGAAGTCTTTTCCTACGCAGGAAATGCAGTAACCAGTGATATTGCCTTCGCTTTCGGCACGCCAGTGAGCGATGCTGAAGAGATAAAAGTAAACCATGGTTGCGCTCTGAGTGAACTCGTAAGCAAGGATGACTCTGTTAACGTCCCAAGTGTTGGTGGTCGCCCATCGAGAAGTTTGCAACGACAAACTTTGTCGGAAGTGATTGAACCACGTTACACTGAACTTATGGGTCTCGTTAACCAAACTATTGATACGGTTCAATTACAGCTACGAGATGAAGGTATTAAACACCACCTTGCAGCTGGCGTCGTTCTTACTGGTGGAGCGGCACAAATTGACGGATTGGTAGAGTGTGCGGAACGTGTTTTCCGCAATCAAGTTCGAGTTGGTAAGCCGTTAGAAGTTAGTGGCTTAACTGACTATGTTAAAGAGCCGTATCATTCTACGGCGGTTGGTTTACTTCATTACGCAAGAGATTGTCAGATCAGTGATGAAGGTGATTACAGCGAACCTAAGCGTTCAGCACCTTCTATGTCTGGTTTATTTGGCAAATTGCGTAATTGGATACAAAAAGAGTTTTAACCTGAGTTGCAGGAAAAAACGGAGATAACACATGTTTGAACCGATGATGGAAATGTCTGACGATGCAGTAATTAAAGTCGTTGGAGTTGGTGGCGGTGGCGGTAACGCTGTTGAGCACATGGTACGTGAATCAATCGAAGGCGTAGAATTCATCAGTGTTAACACTGATGCACAAGCACTTCGTAAAACAAGCGTGAGCAGCGTGATCCAAATTGGTGGTGATATCACTAAAGGTTTGGGCGCTGGTGCAAACCCACAAGTAGGCCGTGATGCAGCTCTCGAAGATCGAGAAAGAATTAAAGAAGTTCTAACTGGCGCCGATATGGTATTTATCGCAGCTGGTATGGGCGGTGGTACTGGTACAGGTGCTGCTCCAGTTATTGCTGAAGTTGCGAAAGAGTTGGGTGTGCTGACGGTTGCTGTTGTAACTAAGCCATTTAGCTTTGAAGGCAAAAAGCGTTTAGCGTTTGCTGAGCAAGGTATTGAAGAGCTTTCTAAACATGTGGATTCATTAATTACGATTCCAAATGAAAAGCTACTTAAAGTACTTGGCCGCGGCGTAACTCTGCTAGAAGCTTTCGCAAGTGCAAATGATGTACTTAAAAACGCTGTACAAGGTATCGCTGAGCTAATTACTCGCCCTGGTATGATTAACGTCGATTTCGCGGATGTTCGCACCGTAATGTCTGAGATGGGTCATGCAATGATGGGTAGCGGTATCGCAAAAGGTGAAGACCGTGCTGAAGAAGCTGCTGAAACAGCAATTTCTAGCCCACTACTAGAAGACATCGACCTAGCTGGCGCGCGTGGCGTTCTTGTGAACATCACTGCAGGCCTAGATATGCGTCTAGATGAGTTCGAAACAGTAGGTAATACAGTTAAGGCATTCGCATCTGATAATGCAACAGTTGTGATTGGTACTTCTCTAGACCCTGATATGACGGATGAAATCCGCGTAACTGTTGTTGCAACAGGTATCGGCACAGAGAAAAAACCAGACATTACATTAGTTGCTGGTGGTAAAGCTAAGGTTGCACCAACTCCTCAACCACAGGTAGCGGCTCAAACTGCACCAAAAGTGGAAGAGAAAGTGGCACAACCATTGCAAGAAAAAACTGAGGTTAAACCTCAAGTTAAGCCGCAACCAACAACGTCACCTGTTTCTTCAGGTACAGGCGCTAGCCAAAGTGCAGCACCTAAGGCTGAGAAAGAGAGTGGATACTTAGATATTCCAGCATTCTTACGACGTCAGGCTGATTAACAAATACCCAAAATTTGACTATCGTCGAATTAATGGTAAAATTCGCGGTCGGTAAATACTGACCGTGATTTGTAGCACTGATAACGAGGCAAGCAGATGATCAGACAACGTACTCTGAAAGAAATTGTGAAAACAACTGGTGTGGGTCTCCACTCTGGTCGTAAAGTCACACTTACTCTTCGCCCGGCAGCTGCAAATACAGGTATTGTTTATCGTCGTACAGATGTCAATCCACCTGTAGATTTCCCAGCTGATCCAGCGTCAGTTCGTGACACTATGCTATGTACAGCTCTTGTTAATGACGAAGGCGTACGTATCTCTACAGTGGAACACCTTAACGCAGCTTTAGCGGGTATGGGCATCGACAACATTATTGTTGAAGTAGATGCTCCTGAAATCCCAATTATGGATGGTAGCGCAAGCCCATTCGTATACTTGCTACAGCAAGCGGGTGTAGAAACACTGAATGCAGCGAAGCGTTTTATTCGTATCAAAAAGCCTATCCGTTTTCAAGATGGCGATAAGTGGGCAGAGTTTGTTCCATTTAACGGCTTCCGTATGGACTTTGAGATCGACTTTAACCACCCAGCAATTGAATCTGATGAGCAACGTTTGTTGTTTGATTTCTCTTCACAAGGTTTTGTGAAAGAAATCTCTCGCGCTCGTACTTTCGGCTTCATGCGCGACATTGAGTATCTACAATCTCAAAACCTAGTACTTGGTGGTAGCTTTGATAATGCTATCGTACTTGACGAATACCGAATTCTTAATGAAGAGGGTCTACGTTTTGACAATGAGTTCGTAACTCATAAAGTACTAGATGCGATTGGTGACTTGTACATGTGTGGACACGCTATTATTGGTGAGTTTCGTGCATACAAATCAGGTCACGGCCTAAACAACCAACTACTACGTGCAGTACTTGCTGACGCAGAAGCTTGGGAATGGGCAACATTCGAAGAAGAAGTAGGCTCTCCTGTTGCATTTGCTGAACCAGGAATGGTTCTAGCGTAATTGTTGTTTACAGCAATATAAGATTTCGAAAACCAGGTCATTGACCTGGTTTTTTTGTATCTATTTTCCAGATACAGTGTCGTCAACATCCGAAAGTTGTCTCCCAATGAGCTGCAGTCTGGCTAATCCATCAGCAATTAGAAAGAAAAGTTCCAAGCACATCAAACAAATGGGGTTATAAATGGTTGTTGGTGTGAAAATTACTTACACTAAAGGGCATTAATTTTAACTCAAGCCTTGAAAACTCTACTCTCAAGTACAATATCAAAGATACTAGATTTATCTCAGTATCCTTGGTTAGTAACTGAAGACTAGTTCATAGCTAGTAGAGACACTGACGGCATTTAAAATAGATCGCGGACGATCTGAGAACGAAGAGATTCCAAGCACATGATTACTAAGCTGCTGACAAAGGTAATTGGCAGTCGCAATGACAGAACACTGCGCCGCCTTAGAAAAATTGTAAAAGAAATTAATAACTTCGAACCAACGTTTGAAGCACTTTCAGACGAAGAACTAAAAGCAAAAACGGTTGAATTTCGTGAGCGCTTAGATAAAGGTGAATCGCTAGACCAACTTCTACCTGAAGCATTTGCTACGGTACGTGAAGCGTCTAAGCGTGTTTACGGCATGCGTCACTTTGACGTGCAAATGATTGGTGGCATGGTTCTAAATGCTGGCCAAATTGCAGAAATGCGTACTGGTGAAGGTAAGACTCTTACAGCAACCCTACCAGCTTATCTTAACGCCCTACCTAGCAAAGGTGTTCACGTAGTAACGGTGAACGACTACCTAGCGAAGCGTGATGCGGAAACAAACCGCCCATTATTTGAATTCCTTGGTATGACTGTTGGCGTAAACGTGCCAAACATGGCTCCACCAGAGAAGAAAGAAGCGTACCAAGCGGATATCCTATACGGAACAAACAACGAGTTTGGCTTCGATTACCTACGTGACAACATGGCTTTCCGTGCTGAAGATCGTGTTCAACGTGAGCGCTTCTTTGCTGTTGTCGATGAGGTTGACTCAATCTTAATCGATGAAGCTCGTACTCCACTTATTATCTCTGGCCCAGCTGAAGATAGTTCAGATCTTTACACGCGTATTAACACGTTGATCCCTAACCTTGAGCGCCAAGACAAAGAAGATTCTGAAGAGTACCGTGGTGAAGGTCACTACACCATGGACGAGAAATCGAAACAGGTTCACCTGACTGAAAACGGTCAAGAATTTGTAGAAGAGCTAATGGTCAAAAACGGCCTGATGGAAGAGGGTGACACGCTTTACTCTCCAACTAATATCAGCCTATTGCACCATGTTAATGCAGCGCTGCGTGCACACGTACTGTTTGAGAAAGACGTCGACTACATCGTTACTGAAGAAGGCGAAGTGGTTATCGTTGATGAACATACTGGTCGTACTATGCCAGGTCGTCGTTGGTCTGAAGGTTTACACCAAGCTGTTGAAGCTAAAGAAGGTGTGAAGATTCAGAATGAAAACCAGACGCTAGCATCGATTACATTCCAGAACTTCTTCCGTTTATACGAAAAACTGTCAGGTATGACAGGTACAGCCGATACAGAAGCTTTCGAATTCCAGTCTATCTACGGCCTAGAAACAGTGGTTATCCCAACCAACAAGCCTATGGTTCGTAACGATATGCCAGATGTGGTTTATCGTACCGAAGAAGACAAGTTCAATGCGATCATTGAAGACATCAAAGACCGTGTAGCTGCTGGTCAGCCATCATTGGTTGGTACGGTTTCTATCGAGAAGTCTGAACTACTGTCTAACGCACTGAAAAAAGCAAAAATTAAGCACAGCGTTCTAAATGCTAAATTCCACGAAATGGAAGCAGAGATCGTTGCACAAGCTGGTATGCCGAGTGCGGTAACTATCGCAACTAACATGGCTGGTCGTGGTACCGATATCGTGTTAGGTGGTAGCTGGCAGGCACAAGTTGAGAAGCTAGAGAATCCAACCAAAGAGCAGATCGAGAAGATCAAAGCTGACTGGAGAGTAATCCACGATAAAGTGCTTGAGTCAGGTGGTCTGCACATCATTGGTACTGAGCGTCATGAATCTCGCCGTATCGATAACCAGCTACGTGGTCGTTCTGGTCGTCAAGGTGATGCGGGTTCTTCTCGTTTCTACCTATCAATGGAAGATTCTCTGCTACGTATCTTCACATCGGATCGTATGGCTGGTCTTATCCAAAGTGGTATGGACGAAGGCGAAGCGATCGAATCTAAGATGCTTTCTCGCTCAATTGAAAAAGCACAACGTAAAGTTGAAGGTCGTAACTTCGATATTCGTAAGCAGCTTCTTGAGTACGATGATGTAGCCAATGACCAACGTAAAGTGGTTTATGAGCTTCGTGACGAACTGATGAGTTCTGACGACATCAGCGAAATGATCGAACACAACCGTGAAGATGTACTGGCATCAGTCATTGATGAATACATCGCACCTCAGTCTCTTGAAGATATGTGGGATATCGCGGGTCTGCAAGATCGTCTGAAGAATGACTTCGATCTAGACTTTGATATTCAAGGTTGGTTAGACGAAGACGACAAGCTTTATGAAGAAGCATTGCGTGAGCGTATTCTTGGTATGGCGGTTGATTCGTACAAACAGAAAGAAGAAGTGGTTGGTGCTCAAGTACTGCGTAACTTCGAGAAATCTGTGATGCTACAAACGCTAGACGGTCTTTGGAAAGAGCACTTGGCTGCGATGGATCACCTTCGTCAAGGTATCCACTTACGTGGTTATGCTCAGAAGAACCCGAAACAAGAGTACAAGCGCGAGTCGTTTGAACTGTTTGAAGGCCTACTAGATGTACTGAAAACAGACGTTGTTACCATCCTTTCTAAAGTGCGCGTTCAGCAACAAGAAGAAGTTGAAAAGATGGAAGCTCAACGTCAAGCTCAAGCTGAAGAAGCGGCGCGTCGTGCACAAGCGCAACATGCAACAGCTGAAAACCAGCTAGCTGACGATGAAGCTGAAGCGGCATCTCCACAAACGGTAGTGCGTGACGAGCGTAAAGTTGGCCGTAACGAGCCATGCCCATGTGGTAGCGGTAAGAAGTACAAGCAGTGTCACGGTAAAATCGCGTAAGTTTAATGAATCGTTGCTGTAGCGCATGATAGCTGCGTTGGTGGTACTCACTTACAGTCGTAAGCTCCGTGCCACCGCCTTGCTCTCATACACTACAACTTAGCTTCATAAAACTGACAAATAGAATATAAAGAGTCGCTTAGGCGGCTCTTTTTGTATGTAAATTTCATGGCTTACTTTGTTACGCAAGGAAGTTGTCATTCCCTATAGCGAGGAGCGAGCGTAGTAGGGAATCTTGTTTAGTTAGGCTCGCGTAGTTTTAGATCCCCAACTCAGTCGTTCCTCTTTCTTGAGGATGACGTATTTAGGGACTATGTGAGTTCAGCGTTTTATTAAGGAACACCATCAATGAAAAGAATCCATATCGTAGCGGGTATTATCTTCAATCAAGATAAGTCACAGGTCTTTATCACTAAGCGTCCAGATGACAAGCACAAAGGTGACTTCTGGGAATTTCCAGGTGGCAAGGTTGAAGAGGGCGAAACTATTGAGCAAGCGATGACTCGCGAGCTTGATGAAGAGGTCGGTATCAAGGTGACCGAGCAGTCTCTGTTTGAGCATCTTGAATTTGATTACACGGATAAGTCACTTAAGTTCGATTTCATTCTCGTGACTGATTTTGAAGAGCAGCCTTATGGTAAAGAAGGTCAGCAAGGTGAATGGGTAAGCCTAGAATCATTGAATCAATACGCCTTCCCAGAGGCAAATGTGCCAATTTTAGAGCGAGTAATAAAAGAGTTTTCGTAATTGCTAGCCTGAGTTTGAGATTGTTGTTAGTTTAAAGAGATTAATCGATTGAACGTTGCTGCAAGAGATAAGTGGCAACGGTAACCAAAACAATGGAGATATTCGCAGTGGTAAGAATTGCAATTGCAGGAGCAGCGGGCCGCATGGGCCGCAACTTGGTGAAAGCCGCTCATCATAATTCAGAAGCAAGTGTTGGAGCTGGTTCAGAGCGTCCAGAGTCATCTTTGGTCGGCGTAGATGTCGGCGAGTTATGCGGTGAAGGTCGTTTTGATGTTGCTTTAGTCGATGATTTGTCTAAAGCCATCGAAGAGTTTGATGTGATTGTCGATTTTACTGCCCCTGTTAGCACATTAGCGAATATTGAACTTTGTAAACGTCACGGTAAAAAACTGATCATCGGTACAACGGGCTTCTCTGAAGAAGAGAAGCAGGTAATTGATGCTGCTTCAAAAGAGATGGCTATCGTAATGGCACCTAACTACAGCGTTGGTGTGAACCTGGTCTTTAAGCTGCTAGAGAAGGCCGCTAAAGTGATGGGCGATTACTGTGATGTCGAGATCGTTGAGGCTCATCACCGTCATAAAGTCGATGCACCGTCAGGTACTGCGATTGGGATGGGCGAAGCTATTGCGGGTGCGATGGGCAACGAGCTGAACGATGTAGCTGTATGGTCACGCGAAGGTATTACTGGTGAGCGTACTAAAGATGAGATTGGTTTCGCGACGATTCGTGCCGGTGACATTATTGGTGAACACACCGCTATGTTTGCTGATATCGGTGAACGAGTGGAAATTACCCATAAAGCCACTGATAGAATGACCTTTGCTAATGGCGCAATCAAGGCCGCGGTTTGGTTAAATGATAAACCAGCAGGCTTTTATACCATGACGGATGTGCTTGGTTTGAATGACCTATAAATAGATATTTATGCGCTGGCAATTGCCGGCGCTTTCTTTATTTGGTGCCTTTTCCTTAGTAAACTCACTTCTACGATCTTCCTTCTGCTTTCTTATTATCGCCTTTTTGACTCTATTTCTATGCTACTTATGTGGTCTTTAGTGTGTTTTTTGTTTTAGACCTTTAAATTACCATGTTTTCTCTTTGTATTTATCGATTGCGTTTTGTTGCTGATATTTTTGTTACTCTATGGTTGGCTAAAATGAGGGGTGAAAATTAGAAAATCGTAATATTCGAGCTAAATGCGTATGAAAGTTGAACTTTTGGAGCTTTGAGGGGGGGAATTGAATTAGTCCTTACAAATGTTTAATTTCTTTTGAGTTAAATGTTGACACGTATCACGCAGATCACTAAAATACCGCCAATTTGTCTAATTTCCATAAACACGCAGTTTTTGGTGTTGCAGGAAGGTAGATTTGCAAATTAAATCAATTTTAATGCATTTTTATTTCTGGAGGTTGTCTTGAAGAAGTCAGCACTACTCGTCCTAGAAGATGGGACAGTATTTCACGGTGAAGCCATTGGCGCTGTAGGTTCTGCAGTTGGTGAAGTCGTTTTTAATACCTCGATGACGGGGTACCAAGAAATCCTCACTGATCCTTCCTATTCTCAACAAATCGTTACCCTTACTTACCCTCACATTGGCAATACCGGAACCAATTCCGAAGACGAAGAATCTTCTTCAATCCACGCTCAAGGCCTTGTGATTCGCGATCTCCCTCTAATCGCTTCTAACTTCCGTAATGAACAATCCCTTTCTGATTACCTTAAGTCGCAAAACGTTGTTGGTATCGCTGATATCGATACTCGTAAGCTGACGCGTATTCTTCGTGAAAAAGGCGCACAGAACGGTTGTATCGTAGCTGGTAACAATTTAGACGAAGCTTTGGCTCTAGCTAAAGCAAAAGAATTCCCTGGCCTGAAAGGTATGGACCTTGCGAAAGAAGTTACAACAAAAGAAGCGTATCAATGGAAACAAGGTTCGTGGACGCTTACGGGTGGACTTCCTGAAGCGAAAGCAGACTCAGAATTGCCATACCACGTTGTTGCTTATGACTTCGGTGCAAAACGAAATATCCTACGAATGCTTGTTGACCGCGGCTGCCGCCTAACGGTTGTTCCTGCTGAGACTTCAGCTGAAGAAGTACTTGCTCTGAACCCAGACGGTGTTTTCCTTTCAAATGGCCCTGGTGACCCAGAACCATGTACTTACGCAATTGAAGCGACAAAAGTGTTCCTAGAAAAAGGTTTACCAATCTTCGGTATCTGTCTAGGTCACCAGATTCTTGCTCTTGCGTCAGGCGCTAAGACAGTGAAGATGAAGTTTGGTCACCACGGTGCAAACCACCCAGTGAAAGATTTAGATCGTGATGTTGTGATGATTACTTCGCAAAACCACGGCTTTGCTGCTGACGAAGAAACTCTTCCAGAGACACTACGTGCAACGCACAAATCATTATTTGATGGTTCTCTACAAGGTATTCACCGTACAGACAAACCAGCATTCAGCTTCCAAGGTCACCCTGAAGCGAGCCCAGGTCCAGAAGACGCAGCGCCGTTATTCGACCACTTTATTGAACTAATCAAACAGCACACAGCGTAATTCGGAGTAGTAGACAATGCCAAAACGTACTGACATTAAAAGTATTCTTATTCTAGGTGCTGGCCCGATCGTTATCGGCCAAGCATGTGAGTTCGATTACTCTGGTGCTCAAGCTTGTAAAGCGCTTCGCGAAGAAGGTTACCGAGTTATTCTTGTAAACTCGAACCCAGCGACAATCATGACTGACCCAGACATGGCAGATGCAACTTACATCGAGCCTATCCAATGGGAAGTTGTGCGTAACATCATCGCTAAAGAGAAGCCTGATGCAGTTCTACCTACTATGGGTGGCCAAACTGCATTGAACTGTGCTCTAGACCTAGAAAAGCACGGCGTTCTTGAAGAGTTCGGTGTTGAAATGATTGGTGCAACGGCTGACGCTATCGATAAAGCAGAAGACCGTTCACGCTTCGATAAAGCAATGAAAGCAATTGGCCTTGAGTGTCCAACTGCTGATACAGCGAAAACGATGGAAGAAGCTTACAAAGTTTTAGACATGGTTGGCTTCCCTTGTATCATTCGTCCATCGTTCACGATGGGTGGTACTGGTGGCGGTATCGCTTACAACAAAGAAGAATTTGAAGAAATCTGTCGTCGTGGTTTGGACTTATCTCCAACAAACGAACTTCTTATCGATGAATCACTTATCGGTTGGAAAGAGTACGAGATGGAAGTGGTTCGTGACAAAAACGACAACTGCATCATCGTATGTGCGATTGAAAACTTCGACCCAATGGGTATTCACACAGGTGACTCAATCACTGTGGCTCCAGCTCAAACGCTGACAGACAAAGAATACCAACTAATGCGTAACGCATCTCTAGCAGTACTGCGCGAGATTGGTGTTGAAACAGGTGGTTCAAACGTACAGTTTGGTATCAACCCGAAAGATGGCCGTATGGTTATCATCGAGATGAACCCACGTGTATCTCGCTCTTCTGCACTAGCATCTAAAGCAACGGGTTTCCCAATCGCTAAGATTGCAGCGAAACTGGCTGTTGGTTTCACGCTAGACGAGCTAATGAATGACATCACTGGCGGCGCAACTCCAGCATCATTCGAACCAACAATCGACTACGTAGTAACTAAGATTCCTCGTTTTAACTTCGAGAAGTTTGCAGGTGCTAACGACCGCCTAACGACGCAAATGAAGTCGGTTGGTGAAGTTATGGCTATCGGCCGTAACCAACAAGAATCTCTACAAAAAGCACTTCGCGGCCTAGAAGTTGGCGCGACTGGTTTTGACGAAATGGTAGACCTAGACGCACCAGATGCTCTAACGACTATCCGTCACGAACTTAAAGAAGCTGGCGCAGAGCGTATTTGGTACATCGCTGACGCATTCCGTGCTGGTATGTCGGTAGATGGTGTATTCAACCTAACGCAAATCGACCGTTGGTTCCTAGTTCAAATCGAAGACATCGTTAAGCTAGAGCAAGAACTTAAAGCGAAAGGCTTTGCTGGTCTAAATAAAGACGAGCTAAACAAGCTTAAGCGTAAAGGTTTTGCTGATGCGCGCCTATCTAAGATTCTAGGTGTAGCGGAAAGCGAAATCCGTCGTCTACGTGACCAATACGATATCCACCCGGTATACAAGCGTGTAGATACGTGTGCAGCTGAGTTCTCTTCAGATACGGCTTACATGTACTCATCTTACGATGACGAGTGTGAAGCAAACCCAACAGACAAAGAAAAAATCATGATTCTAGGCGGCGGTCCAAACCGTATCGGCCAAGGCATTGAATTTGACTACTGTTGTGTACACGCATCACTAGCGCTACGTGAAGATGGCTACGAAACTATCATGGTTAACTGTAACCCTGAGACAGTTTCTACAGACTACGATACGTCTGACCGTCTGTACTTCGAACCAGTAACTCTGGAAGACGTACTAGCAATCGCTCGTGTTGAGAAGCCAAAAGGCGTTATCGTTCAGTACGGTGGTCAAACGCCACTTAAACTGGCACGTGCTCTTGAAGCTGCTGGCGTACCAATCATCGGTACTAGCCCAGACGCAATCGACCGTGCAGAAGACCGTGAGCGTTTCCAAGTTGCTGTAGACCGTCTAGGCCTACTTCAACCAGAAAACGCGACAGTAACAACAATGGAGCAAGCGGTAGAGAAATCTCGTGAAATCGGCTTCCCACTTGTTGTACGTCCTTCTTACGTACTTGGTGGTCGTGCGATGGAAATCGTATACGACGAGCAAGACCTACGTCGCTACTTCAACGAAGCAGTTAGCGTATCAAACGAATCTCCAGTACTACTTGATAGCTTCCTAGATGACGCTGTTGAAGTAGACGTAGATGCGATTTGTGACGGTGAGCGCGTTGTAATCGGCGGTATTATGGAGCACATCGAGCAAGCGGGTGTTCACTCTGGTGACTCAGCATGTTCTCTTCCTGCATACACGCTAAGCCAAGAAATCCAAGACGTAATGCGCGAGCAAGTTGAAAAGCTAGCGTTCGAGTTGGGTGTTCGTGGTCTGATGAACACGCAGTTTGCTGTTAAGAACAATGAAGTGTACCTAATCGAGGTTAACCCTCGTGCAGCACGTACGGTTCCATTCGTATCTAAAGCAACTGGTGCGCCAATCGCTAAGATTGCCGCTCGTGTAATGGCGGGTCAATCTCTAGAGTCTCAAGGCTTTACGAAAGAAATCATCCCACCTTACTACTCAGTGAAAGAAGTTGTACTTCCATTCAACAAGTTCCCTGGTGTTGACCCACTGTTAGGCCCAGAAATGCGCTCTACTGGTGAAGTTATGGGTGTTGGTGCGACGTTCGCAGAAGCATACTCTAAAGCTGAATTGGGTTGTGGTAACATCTACCCAGAAGGCGGTCGTGCACTTCTTTCTGTTCGCGAAGGCGACAAAGAGCGTGTTGTTGACCTAGCATCTAAACTATCTAAGCTTGGTTACCAGCTAGACGCAACTCACGGTACTGCGGTTATCCTTGGCGAAGCGGGCATCAACCCACGTCTAGTAAACAAGGTACACGAAGGTCGTCCTCACATTCTTGACCGTATCAAGAACAACGAGTATACGTACATCGTGAACACTGCAGCTGGCCGTCAAGCGATTGAAGATTCTAAAGTTCTTCGTCGTGGTGCACTTGCTGAGAAAGTTAACTACACGACTACGCTAAATGCTGCATTCGCGACTTGTATGGCGCACACTGCAGACGCGAAAACGTCAGTAACTTCAGTTCAAGAGCTACACGCTCAGGTTAAAGCTTCTCAAGCTTAATCGCCTAAAGTGTATCGCTGATATGCGGATATAAATGCTCAAAGCCCACTCCTCGGAGTGGGCTTTTTTATGGTGCGCCGAGCATGGCGTTGATCTAGGAGGTGAAAGTCCTCTACGGGCTCAGTCG